>NZ_VCDN01000032.1:0-21774 GCF_033949405.1 Xenorhabdus santafensis
GGTGGGCGAAACAGAAACCGCTCTGGCGCAAATCTGGCAGGCATTATTGGGGCTGGAGCGTGTCGGCCGCCATGACCATTTCTTTGAGCTTGGCGGGCACTCGCTGCTGGCGATCCAACTGGTGGCCCGCATACGCCAAGTGCTGGCAAGGGAGTTACCGTTACAAACGCTCTTTGCACAACCGGTGCTGATGGCGCTGGCCCGCACGCTGGCAGACACGGCGGAGACAATTCAAACCGTTATTCCTGTAGTTGATGATCGCCAGCAATCCCTGCCCCTGTCCTTTGCCCAGCAACGTCTGTGGTTCCTTACCCAGCTTTCTCCGGCCGCCAGTCTGGCCTACCACATTCCGGTCGCTTTGCGGCTGTCCGGTCAACTTAACTATACCGCCCTGAACACGGCGCTTAGCCGTCTGGTTGCCCGCCATGAAAGCCTGCGCACCTATTTTATCTCGATAGAAGGGTTGCCGTATCAACGCATTGCCACTGCCAATATTGGTTTTGCGCTGCCCTGCCATGATCTGCGCCAGTGTGACCCTGCCTTGCACAACCAACGCATTGCTGAGCTCACCGATATTGATGCCCGGATACCTTTTGACTTTACCCATGCCCCGCTTATGCGTGGGCAATTGCTGCAACTGGCAGATGATGAACATGTCTTGTTGCTCACTCTGCATCATATTATTTCTGATGGCTGGTCAATTGGCGTGCTGATACGTGAGTTGGGGACGCTTTACCACGCTACCCTTGAAGGCCTAGATGATCCACTGCCGGCATTGCCCATTCAATATGCGGATTATGCCGCCTGGCAGCATGAATGGTTGCAGGGAGATCTTCTCGCGGTACAACGTGACTTCTGGTATTCACAGCTTGAAGGTGCCCCGGCCTTATTGACACTTCCACTCGACAGGCCCCGTGCATCAGTGCAAACCTATGTCGGCAGTCAAGTGCCGTTCTATCTTGATGCAGACACGCTGGCATCGCTCAGAACACTGGGGCAGCAACATAACTGCACATTATTCATGACCATACTGGCTGCATGGAGCATTGTCCTGGCCCGATTAAGTGGTCAGGATGATATTGTCATCGGCACACCGGTCGCCAATCGACCAAGCCAAGAACTGGAAGGAACCATCGGTTTCTTCGTCAATACGCTGGCCTTGCGTACCACATTCCGTGACGATATCAGTGTGGCAGACCTACTGGCACAAGTCCGCGAGCGGGCGCTTGCCGCCTATGAGCATCAGGATTTGCCTTTCGAGCAGGTAGTGGAAGAGTTGCAACCTGAACGGAGCTTAAGCTACAGCCCCATCTTTCAGGTCATGTTGGCGCTGGACAATACCCCCATTCAGGCACAAACCACATCCGGGCTGCAAATTTCCCGCCTAGAACAAGTCACCCACAGCGCTCACTTCGATCTGATGTTGCTGCTGACAGAAACAGATGCGGGATTGAGCGGTGGATTGGAATATGCCTCCGATCTGTTCGATGCCACAACGGCTGAACGCATGGTCGGCTACCTGAAGCGAATATTGACGGCAATGGCTTCCGGGACAACCTTGTCTACTGAAACAGCTGCAATGACGCTGCCAATGTTGTCGGAAGCAGAAAGGCAGCAGCTTTTGGTGGATTTCAACGCCACTCAGATGGATTTTCCGCAAGAGACCTTGATTCACCAACTGCTTGAATCTCAGGCAGCAAAAAATCCCGAAGCAACGGCGGTTGTTGTTGGCAATCAGACACTGACCTACGGTGAACTGAATCAGCGAGCCAATCGTCTGGCCCATTACTTGATCGCTCTGGGCGTACGGCCCGATGATCGGGTCGCAATTTGCGTTGAACGCAGTCCAGAGATGGTGGTGGGTTTACTCGGCATTCTCAAGGCTGGCGGTGCTTATGTGCCGTTCGATCCGGCTTATCCTGCCGAGCGGCTGGCATACATGCTTGAGGATTCAGCCCCGATGGCTTTGCTGACCCAAGCCACGCTCGCCAACAAGCTGGCGACTTCTGTGCCAACCATCATGCTTGATGCGCAAGAACAATTTTCTCAAGCTGGTTTTTCCCAGCCAGACGGACTTGACTGCAATCCGGCGGTTCAGGGGCTGACATCGCACCATCTGGCCTATGTCATTTATACTTCCGGCTCCACAGGACTCCCAAAAGGGGTCGCTATCGCTCACCGCAACACGGTGAATTTCCTGACTTGGGCACAACGAAATTTCAGTCCGGAGGAATTGGCGGACACACTGTTTGCGACTTCCCTTAACTTTGACTTGGCCGTATTTGAATGTTTCGCATCACTGATATCCGGCGGCACGGTGCATATTGTGCCGGATGTCCTGTCACTGGTTGCCGCTAAATCCACCAGTGCCGGAACAGACCATACCAAACAGCCAATCAGCCTGATCAATACGGTGCCTTCCGCCATCGCGCACCTGATTGACATCGATGCCGTGCCCGAGTGTGTCCGGACGATCAATTTAGCCGGTGAAGCACTTAAATCACATGTCGTTGAGCAGTTGTTCGCCCATTCTGCCATCCAGAATGTGTGTAACCTGTACGGTCCTTCTGAAACAACAACCTATTCAACGTGGGCACGGATGGATCGTGCCACAGGTTTTAGCTCCCATATCGGCCGCCCCATAGCCAACACCCAGATTTATATACTGGATTCGTATGGTCAACCCGTCGCCCTTGGCGTTATTGGCGAGATCTACATTGCCGGCAGCGGCGTTGCCCGGGGTTATCTGAACCGTCCTGAATTGACCGCCGAGCGCTTTATTGCCGATCCGTTCACCAAAGACGCCGGGGCACGCATGTACAAAACCGGTGATTTGGGGCGCTGGCTGCCTGATGGCAATATCGAATACCTTGGCCGCAATGATTTTCAAGTGAAAATACGTGGTTTCCGCATCGAACTGGGGGAAATTGAAGCCCAATTGATGCAGTGTCATGGGGTACGCGAAGCCGTGGTCATTGCCCGTGAAGATATGGCTGGTGAATACATCCCCCATGAAGAGGCATCCGCTAAAAAAGCGCAGAAACGGCTGGTCGCCTATTTGCGCCCAATGGAGGGCGCAGAACTGCAACCCGCAGAACTGCGTCAACAACTCGCCCAGCATCTGGCTGAATACATGCTGCCCAGTGCGTTTGTCATGCTGGATACCTTTCCACTGACGTCCAACGGCAAACTTAACCGACAGGCACTCCCTGCCCCGGATTTACATGCCGTAATAGCGCGCGACTACGAAGCCCCTGCCGGAGAAGCAGAAATCACACTGGCGCACATTTGGCAGGATTTACTGGGTGTGGAACAAATCGGGCGCCATGACCATTTCTTCGAATTGGGCGGTCACTCGCTGATGATTGTCGGTCTGATCGAACAACTGTACAACTTAGGTTGGCAGCTTGATGTCCGTAGTGTGTTCTCCACTCCCATCCTGAACGAAATGGCACAGGCGGTTAAACGGAATGTTGAGGCATTTGCCGGGCCGGCCAATCTTATTGCCGCGGATTGCAGCGCCATCACTCCTGAGATGCTATCCCTGATTAAGCTGTCCCAGACCGAAATTGATGCCATTGTTGATGCCACAGTCGGTGGTGCTCGCAATATACAGGATATTTACCCATTGGCACCGTTGCAGGAAGGCATTTTTTATCACCACCTGCGCAGCTCTCAAGGTGATACCTATGTACTGCAATGCTTGCTTGCGTTTAACTCGCGTGAGTGCCTTGACGAGTTCTTGACCGCCCTCCAGCAAGTCATTGACCGCCACGATATCCTGCGTACTGCCATCTGCTGGAAAGGCTTGGTTCAGCCGGCTCAGGTAGTCTGGCGCCAAGCACCGCTGCGTACCCATGTTTTCGTTCCGGAAACATCAGGTGACATCCGTACCCAATTACGGGCACATACCCACCCGCGCCGGCACCGCCTTGACTTGAGTCAGGCTCCGCTGTTTGCGGCAGATATTGCCCATGATCCGGCACAGGATGAATGGTTACTGTCACTGCGTTTCCATCATTTAGTTTGCGATCATATGACGCTGGAGCTGATTTTTGCTGAAATAGCCGAAATACAGCAAGGAAATCTCGCATCCCTGCCAAAAACACTGCCTTACCGTCACTTTATCGCCCAGATTTTGAGCACACCTGCTGAGGCACATGAGGATTATTTCCGGGCGCAGCTGGCTGATATCGACACGCCCACCGCTCCCTTCGGCATACTTGCATTGCAAGACGACCACGAGCCAACGGCCGAAGCCCAGCTTTTGCTTGATCCCGAACTTGCGGAAAGTATCCGTACCCAAGCCCGCAGGCTGGGAGTCAGCCCCGGCGTGCTGTTCCATATCGCCTGGGCCCAAGTCCTGGCTCAAACCAGCGGCAACGATCATGTGGTCTTTGGTTCCGTATTATTAGGCCGATTGTTGGGTGGAGCAGGTACAGCCCGCACACTGGGCATGTTCATCAATACCTTGCCAGTGCGGATCTCGTTGGGCGGGCAGTCTTCGGATCAATCCAGTGTGCAGGATATCGTGCAAGGCACCTATCGCCAGTTAACTGCCTTGCTGGAACACGAACAGGCACCTCTGGCTTTGGCACAACGTTGCAGCAGCATGGCACCGTCGATACCGTTGTTCAGTACCTTACTCAATTATCGCCACAGCCAGAGCCGGGAATCTGCCGTCATCGAAATGCCCCAGATAGGCATGCGTATTGTTGCGGTTGAGGAACGGGCCAATTATCCGGTTACGCTGTCTGTGGATGATATGGGAAGTGGTTTTTACCTGACTGCCCAGACTGTCACACGCATTGATCCCGCCCGCATGAACACATATCTGGCAACAGCGATCAAAGGTCTGGTTGATGCCTTGGCCCATGAGCCACAACGCTCAATCCAGACTATCTCAATCCTGCCCCCTGCCGAGCGGCAACAAACCTTGGTGGATTTCAACCCTGCTCCGGTAGATTTCCCGCGAAATGCATTGATTCACCAGTTGTTTGAAGATCACGTGAAACATCATCCGGATGCCGTTGCACTCGTGTTTGAAGGGCAATCCCTGAGCTATAGAGAGCTGAATGACCGTGCCAACCGATTGGCCCATCACTTGATTGCACTGGGTATCCGCCCCGATGATCGCGTCGCAATTTGTGCTGAGCGCAGCCCAGAATTAATTATCGGCCTGCTCGCCATTCTTAAGGCGGGTGGAGCCTATGTACCGCTTGATCCGGCTTATCCGGCTGAACGTCTGGCCTATATGTTGGAAGATGCCAATCCGGTTGCCTTACTGATGCACTCAGCCCATGCCAGTAAAATGGATGGCAGCAATAAAATGGACGGCACCATTCCCCTCGTTCTCCTTGATGGCCTGCTCCTCGATGCAGACCAAGGAGGGCTTGCAGCTCAACCCAACCACAACCCCGATCCCCATGCGCTGGGGCTGACATCACACCATCTGGCCTATGTGATTTATACCTCCGGCTCAACCGGAATGCCCAAGGGGGTCATGGTTGAACACCGCAGTGTACTGCGCTTGATTATCAATAACGGGTTTGCTGATATTGGTTCGGATGATTGTGTGGCCCATTGTGCCAATACGGCTTTTGATGCATCAACTTGGGAAATCTGGGCTGCCCTGCTCAATGGCGGGCGTTTGCATGTCATTCCTCAGTCTGTTTTGCTTGATCCGGCCCGTTTCTGCGAGTCATTGATCAAGGAAGGCACCACCGCGCTTTGGTTAACGATTGGCTTGTTCAACGAATATCTCGATTATCTCGAACCCCTGTATCACCAACTGCGCTACCTAATTATTGGTGGTGATGTCCTCGATCCACGAAAAATCCGCCACATGCAATCGTTGGCTTCCCAGCCAGAAAACCTGCTCAATGCCTATGGCCCGACGGAAACCACAACTTTTGCCATCATGTACTCCATCAATGCCCCGGTTGATGTAAACCGCTCCATCCCCATTGGCAAGCCTATTGCCAATACTCGCATCTATATCCTCGACCCGCACGGTCAGCCGGTTCCCGTTGGCGCGACCGGCGAAATTCATATTGCCGATGCAGGTGTTTCCCGCGGCTACCTAAACCGCCCTGAACTGACTGCCGAGCGCTTTATTGCCGATCCGTTCTCTTCTGCCCCCAATGCACGCATGTACAAAACCGGTGATTTGGGGCGCTGGCTGCCTGACGGCAATATTGAATATCTCGGCCGCAATGATTTTCAGATTAAATTGCGGGGATTCCGCATTGAGCTGGGTGAGATAGAAGCACAGCTAATGCAATGTGATGGCGTACATGATGCGGTCGTGATCGCCCGCGAAGAAGCGGCACATGAAAATCAATTACATGAAGGACAGTTAAATGAAAACGGCACTGATCAAAAACGCCTGATTGCCTATATCCAGCCACTGGGAACCCTTGAATCAACAGGCATTAAGCTGGAACCCGCCGAATTGCGCCGGCAGCTCGCCCAACACCTTGCCGATTATATGCTGCCAAGTGCTTTCGTCATGCTTGACACTTTCCCGTTGACCCCCAACGGCAAACTTGACCGCCAAGCCCTGCCGGCCCCCGATTTATCGGCAGTGGCAGCAGACCGCTATCAGGCTCCGGAAAGCCCAATGGAGTGTGCACTGGCCCAGATTTGGCAGAACCTGCTGGGACTGGAACAGGTTGGTCGCCATGATCACTTCTTTGAACTGGGCGGTCATTCATTGCTTGCTGTCCAGCTTGTCGCCCATATTCGTCAGGAGCTGGCGCTGGAGTTGTCACTACAGCAGTTATTTGATCATCCTCTTTTACTGGATTTGGCCCAAACACTCACTGACGCGGCAATCTCTTCTCACGTCATGATTCCCGTGGCTGACAGGACTCACCCCTTGCCTTTGTCCTTCGCTCAACAACGGTTGTGGTTCCTTGGGCAAATCGATCCCTCAGCCAGTCTGGCCTATCACATTCCGGTGGCACTGCGCCTGACCGGACCGCTCAATCAGTCAGCTTTAAGCAAGGCACTCGATCAACTGGTTGCCCGGCATGAGATTTTGCGTACCCGTTTTGTGTTGATTGCCGGGCAACCTTGCCAGCACATTGAGCAGGCTGATATTGGCCTGCGTCTGGCCTACCACGATTTGCGCCTGCTGACGCCGGATGGACAAACTGATCGAGTGGCAGAATTGACTGCTCTGGAAGCAAAAACACCTTTTGACTTTTCCGGAGAGCCTTTAATCCGTGGTCAATTACTGCAACTGACGAATGACGAGCACATCTTGCTGCTCACCCAGCATCACATTATTTCCGATGGTTGGTCTGTCGGGATATTGATGCACGAATTGGAGCGCTTTTACCGCGCCACCCTTGATGGTTCGGACACTCCATTGCCGGCATTGCCCGTCCAATATGCGGATTATGCTGTCTGGCAGCGGGGCTGGCTGCAAGAAGCCGCGCTCACGGCACAGCGTGATTTCTGGTGCACTCAGCTTGAAGGTGCCCCTGCCTTGTTGACACTTCCGCTCGACAGGCCGCGCCCGGCAACCCAATCATTCGTCGGGGGGCATGTCCCTGTTCATTTTGATGCCGGGTTATTAGCATCACTCAAAAAACTTGGGCAACGTCACAATAGCACCCTGTTTATGACCGTGCTTGCTGCTTGGGGCTGCGTGCTTGCCCGATTGAGTGGTCAGGATGATATCGTTATCGGTACACCGGTCGCCAATCGGCCTCACCATGAGCTTGAGGGAATGATTGGATTTTTCGTTAATACGCTGGCCTTGCGCATGACGTTGAATGGCACCCTCAGTGTCGCGGATTTATTGTCCCAGATCCGGGAACGGGCCCTTGCCGCCTATGCCCATCAGGACTTGCCTTTTGAACAAGTGGTGGAAGTCCTGCACCCGGAACGCAATCTGGGCTACAGCCCGGTTTTTCAGGTCATGCTGGCCCTGAACAATACATTGAACAGCAACTTAAACAATCAATTAAAGCACTCATCTGCCAGTGAGGCTATCTCGCCTGAGTTACAGTTTGCTCCCATTGAACAGGTGCACCCGAGTGCTCACTTCGATCTGATACTGTCATTGACCGAAACCGAATCCGGCCTGACAGGTGGACTTACCTATGCCGCAGATCTGTTTGATGCCGCAACGGCTGAGCGCATGGTCGGTTATTTAGCCAATGTGCTGGCTGCCATGACAACAGATGAAACACAACCTGTGGCTACCCTGCCAATGTTACCGGCATCGGAGCGGCAGCAACTGCTGGTGGATTTCAATGCCACGTCAGCAGACTACCCGCAGGATATACTGGCTCACCAACTGTTTGAAGCACAGGCATTACAGCATCCTGATGCCGTCGCAGCTTGCTATGAAGAGGCGGTTCTGAGCTACCGTGAGCTGAATGACCGTGCCAATCAGTTGGCCCATCATTTGATTTCTCTGGGAGTACGCCCGGACAGCCGGGTTGCTGTTTGTACAGAGCGCGGCCTGGAAATGGTGATTGGCTTGCTTGGCGTTCTCAAGGCAGGTGGTGCCTATGTTCCGCTCGATCCTGCCTATCCGGCTGAACGTCTGGCCTACATGCTGGAAGATTCTGCCCCGGTTGTTTTACTGACCCAAACCGCATGGCGCGAAAAACTTTCCGATGACGTCCCTACAGTTTTGCTTGATAACGTCTTGGCTGCCTCTGAAACACTGTTATCCCAGCAACCAACCGCCAATCCGGAGGTACGGGAATTGGGGCTGACATCCCGCCATCTGGCCTATGTCATTTATACATCGGGTTCAACGGGGCAACCCAAAGGCGTCATGGTCGAGCATCGCAATCTATGCAACCTGATCGCCACGCAAAAAGAGACTTTGGGACTCACACCGGACAGCCGCGTTTTACAGTTCGCCTCGAATAGTTTTGATGCCTGTATCTGGGAGTGTTGCATAGCTCTCCTGACTGGCGCACGCCTCTACCTTGCACAGCGGGCCGATATCCTGCCCGGTACAGCGCTGTCCGATTATCTTGAAAGCCGCGCCATTACCCATACCCTGCTGTCTCCCACGGCGCTGACGGCGGTGGATTCACTGCCCGTTACCCTGCAAACGCTGCTTGTAGGCGGAGAAGCCTGCCCGTCAAATTTGGTCAAACGCTGGGCAAAAGGCCGCCAGATGTTCAATGCCTATGGGCCGACTGAGATTACAGTCTACGCCACCCTTTATGCCTGTCATGATGGCACGGACAATGGCGCACCACGCAATGAAAACCAAACAGGGGACAACCCACCGCCCATTGGGCAACCCATTGCCAATGCCCGGATCTATATCCTTGATGCCAATGCCCAGCCTGTGCCACTTGGCGTCATGGGCGAGATCTACATCGCCGGTGCCGGCGTTGCCCGTGGTTACCTCAATCGCCCTGAACTCACCGCTGAACGCTTCCTCGCTGATCCGTTCTCCACTGAGCCGGATGCACGCATGTACAAAAGCGGCGACCTTGGCCGCTGGTTGCCTGATGGCAATGTGGAATACCTCGGCCGCAATGATTTCCAGATCAAGCTGCGGGGGTTCCGCATTGAACTGGGTGAAATCGAAACCCGGCTCAGGCAGTGCCGTGGCGTGCGGGAAGCGGTGGTGATTGCCCGTGACGATGAACAGGGACAAAAGCGTCTGGTAGCTTATCTTAAGCCTCAGGATGGTGTAGAACTGATACCGGCAGACCTGCGCTGGCAACTGACCCAGCATCTTGCTGAACACATGTTGCCCAGTGCTTTTGTCTCCATTGATACTTTCCCGCTGACCTCAAACGGGAAACTTGATACTCAGGCGCTTCCTGCCCCTGAGCCGTCCGCATTTGCATCAAGTCGGTATGAATCACCCTGCGGTGAGGCAGAAACGGCTCTGGCGCAGATTTGGCAAAAACTCTTGGGCTTGAATCAAGTGAGTCGTCATGATCATTTCTTTGAGCTGGGTGGGCATTCTTTGATGATTGTCAGCCTGATCGAAGAACTGCGCACCATCGGCTGGCAGCTTGCCGTATACAACGTGTTCGCTTCTCCACACCTGATTGATATGGCACAGGCCATCCAACGTGATACTGTCACTTTTGTGGTTCCCCCCAATCGCATTCCTGAAAATTGCACCGCTATCACCCCCGATCTGCTGCCTCTGACATCACTGTCACAATCCGAAATTGATGCCATTGTCGCCACAGTTCACGGAGGGAGTGCCAATGTACAAGATATCTATCCACTGGCGCCGTTGCAGGAAGGCATTTTATTCCACCACTTGTTGCAGGCACAGGGTGATGCCTACTTACTGCAAGTGTTACTCGCTTTCAGCACCCGCATTCACCTTGACGCGTTCCTGAGTGCCTTGCAGCAGGTCATCGACCGCCATGATATTTTGCGCACTGCGGTTTACTGGCAAGATCTGGCACAACCGGTTCAGGTTGTCTGGCGTCAGGCACCCTTGCGCATCAATACCTTTACGCCGGCCACGGAGGAAGATGTTCCCGCCCAACTGCGGCTGCATACTGATCCGCGCTGGCACCGCCTTGACTTAACGCATGCGCCACTATTCGCGGCTGATATTGCTTACTCCGCGACACAAGATGAATGGCTGCTGGCACTGCGTTTCCATCATCTGGTCAGTGACCACATGACATTGGATCTTATCTTCGCTGAGATAGCCCAGATATTGGCCGGGAAAACGCAAGCTCTGCCCGTTACGCTGCCCTACCGCAACTTTATTGCCCAGACGCTGGCTGTACCGGATGACGTGCACGAGACTTATTTCCGCGCACAACTTGCCGGCATTGATGCCCCGACAGCTCCGTTCGGCGTGATTTCCGTCCCCAAAGAAACACCTGAAGAGATGCCAGACGGGGACGCTATTGCCAATATTGCCAAATCCAGCCTGACACTTTCGCCGGAACTGGCGGAATCTATCCGCATTCAGGCCCGCCGCCTGAAAGTCAGCCCAAGCGTTCTGTTCCATGCTGCTTGGGCACAAGTGGTGGCCCAAACCAGCCGTCGCAATGATGTCGTTTTCGGCTCCGTCTTGCTGGGACGTTTACAGGGAGTTGCCGGGGCTGACCAGATTATGGGAATGTTTATCAATACCCTGCCGATACGTCTCTCCCTGAGCGGGCGCAGCGTGCAGGATATTGTACAGGATACTTACCGCAATCTGACCGCATTGCTGGAGCATGAACAGGCTCCATTGTCACTGGCACAACGGTGCAGTGACGTGGCTCAGCCCACGCCGTTATTCAGTGCCTTGTTGAACTACCGCCACAGCCAAAGCAGCAAGGAGCTGACCCAAAACGCAACGGAAAATGCAACAACGAATGCAACAACGAACAGTGCATGGGCAAACATGCGCATACTGGAAGCCAAAGAGCAAACCAATTACCCCATCACCCTGTCAGTGGATGATTTAGGCGATGGCTTCCAGTTAACGGCGCTGACCGTGGCTGAGATTGAGCCAGCGCAAGTGACCACTTATCTGGTCACAGCCATTACAGGCTTGATTAATGCCTTGGTGCACAATCCACAGCAATTGATTCTGGATGTGCCAGTCCTGCCGGAAGTAGAGCGGCAACAACTCTTGGAAGGCTTTAACGCCACCCAAGTGGATTTCCCGCAACATGCGCTGATCCACCAGTTGATTGAGACTCAGGCCACCCAAAATCCTGCTGCCATTGCGCTGACTTACGCAGGGCAGCACATGAGTTATGGTGAGCTGAACCAGAAAGCCAACCGCTTGGCCCATCACCTGACCGCGCTGGGTGTCCGGCCGGATGATCGGGTGGCAATTTGTATCGAGCGCAGTCTGGAATTGATTGTCGGTTTGCTCGGCATCCTCAAGGCTGGCGGTGCCTATGTGCCGCTCGATCCTACTTATCCCGCTGAACGGCTGGCTTATATGCTCGAAGACGCAACACCGGTCGCCTTGCTGACACAAACTGCGCAAGCCGACCGGATAAGCCACATCGTGCCTGCCTCAATGCACGAGATACCGATCATGGCGCTTGATGCCCATGCGTCATTCCTGACTGAAACAGAGCGGGACAGTCAAGCGTCAGACTTGGCCTCACCGCTGACATCCCGGAATCTGGCTTATGTCACCTACACTTCAGGCTCTACCGGATTGCCCAAAGGGGTCATGATTGAGCATCGCAACGTTGTGCGCCTGATTATCAACAACGGTTTTGCCGACATTGGGCCGGATGACTGCATTGCCCACTGCGCCAATATTTCCTTTGATGCCGCCACTTGGGAAATCTGGGCAGCATTGGCACACGGGGCGCGGGTGCTGTTGGTTCCGGAAAAAACTTTGCTGGAACCGACTCAGTTCGGTCAATGTCTATCCTTAGAAGGTGTTACTGCCCTGTTCCTGACCACCGCATTGTTCAATCAATATGCGGACTTGATTGCGCCGGCCCTGTCTGGCTTGCGCTATGTCCTTTTTGGTGGTGAACGTACAGATACCCGTTCAGCGATTCGCCTTCGGGCTGAAAATCCACCCAAACATTTATTGCATGTGTATGGCCCAACGGAAACCACCACATTCGCCACCGCTTATGAAATTCCCTTTATGGGAGAGGGATACACAGGGAGTGAGCGGAAAATCCCCATTGGCCACCCCATTTCCAATACCCGAATCTATATCTTGGATGAACAAAGCCAGCCCGTTCCCCTTGGTGTGGAGGGTGAAATCCATATCGGCGGGGCCGGTGTTGCCCGTGGTTACCTGAACCGCCCTGAGCTGACAGCCGAGCGCTTCCTGATTGATCCCTTCTCCGCAGACACCGAAGCGCGCATGTATAAAACAGGCGATCTTGCCCGCTGGCTGCCGGATGGCAATATTGACTACATTGGCCGTAACGATTTTCAGGTTAAATTGCGCGGTTTCCGCATCGAATTGGGTGAAATCGAAGCAAGATTAAGACAATGTGACGGTGTAACTGAAGCGGTAGTACTGACCCGTGAAGATGAACAGGGGCAAAAACGCCTGATTGCCTATCTGCGCCCGCAATCCGGCGTGGAATTGGTGCCGGCTGAATTACGTCAGCAACTTTCACAGCACCTTGCTGACTATATGCTGCCCAGTGCCTTTGTGATGCTGGAAGCCTTCCCGTTGACTCCCAATGGCAAAATCGACCGCCGGGCACTCCCTGCCCCTGATTCATCCTCAATGATAACCCGTGCCTATACTGCTCCGGTTGGTGAAACAGAAATCGCTCTGGCCGGAATTTGGCAAGATTTGTTGGGTGTGGAACGTGTCGGCCGTTACGATCATTTCTTTGAACTGGGCGGACATTCTCTGCTTGCCGTGCAACTCGCTTCGCGGGTACGTCAGGTATTGGCACGGGAGCTTCCGTTACAGCAACTCTTTGACCAGCCACTGCTGATTAATCTGGCCCAAGTGCTTAGCGGTGCTACGGTGACGACCCAAGCCACCATTCCGCTGGCTGATCGCAATCAACCCTTGCCGCTCTCTTTTGCCCAACAACGGTTGTGGTTCCTTGGGCAGCTATCCCCGGCTGCCAGTCTGGCCTACCATATTCCCATAGCGCTGCGTTTCACGGGCTTGCTCAATCACTCTGCCTTAAAACGCGCTCTTGACCAATTGGTTGCCCGACAGGAAAGTTTGCGTACCCGATTTGGGCTGATTGCGGGCCAGCCTTGCCAGCTCATTGATCCGGCAGATACAGGTTTTGCGCTCTCCTGCCAAGATCTGCGCTGCCAAACGCCAGAAACACATATTGACCGAATTGCTGAACTTACCGCACTTGAAGCGCAAACACCGTTTGACTTTGCCCACGGCCCACTGATCCGCGGTCACTTGCTGCAACTGGCGGACGAAGAACATGTGTTGCTGCTGACCCAGCACCACATTATTTCTGACGGTTGGTCGATGGGCGTTTTGATGCATGAATTAAGTGTTCTTTACCGTGCCGCCTTGAGCCGTCAAGATGCATCCTTACCAGCATTGCCTGTTCAGTACGCCGATTATGCCGTCTGGCAGCGCAACCGCCTGCAAGAAACCCTCCTTGCTGCACAAAGTGATTTCTGGCGCACCCAACTTGCCGGAGCTCCGGCATTACTGGCACTGCCAACTGACAGACCCCGCCCGACAACCCAAAGTTTTATCGGAGGCCGGGTTCCGATTCACTTCGACGCAGATTTATTGACGTCGCTCAAGGCACTCGGACAACGCCATAACGCCACATTATTTATGACCCTCCTGAGCGCATGGAGTATCGTGCTGGCCCGCCTCAGCGGTCAGGACGACATCGTTATCGGCACCCCCGTTGCCAATCGCCCGCATCATGAACTGGAAGGCATGATCGGTTTCTTCGTCAATACGCTGGCCTTGCGCGTCACTTTGCATGATAGGTTCAATGTAGCGGATCTGCTTGCCCACGTCCGGGAGCAGGCTTTTGCCGCCTATGCCCATCAAGAATTGCCTTTTGAACAAGTAGTGGAAGCCCTGCAACCTGAACGCAGCCTCAGTTACAGCCCGATTTTTCAGGTCATGCTGGCGCTGAACAATACGCCACCTCAAGTGCCTTCGTTGCCGGATGTCCAACTGACCGCGCTTGAGCCTGAGCACCACAGTGCCCATTTTGATCTAACCTTGTCATTGACGGAAACCGAGTCAGGCTTAGTTGGTGAACTGGCCTATGCAGTTGATTTGTTCGATGCTGCCACCATTCAGCGCATGATCGGTTATTTAACCAATGTCCTGAAAGCCATGACGGTTGATGAAAAGCAAAATATCGCCATTTTGCCGATGATGTCTGCCTCTGATGTCCAACAATTGCTGGTTGACTTTAACTCCAATTGGGTGGATTTCCCGCAACATGCCCTGATCCACCAACGGGTTGAAGCGCAGGCGGCCCATCACCCTGATGCCATTGCCATCGTTTGCGAAGGTGAAACCCTCAGTTATGGAGAACTGAACCGCCATGCCAACCGCTTGGCCCATTATCTGATTGCACAGGGTGTCCGCCCGGATGATCGGGTTGCCATTTGCGTCGAACGCAGTCTGGAGATGGTGGTAGGGTTACTTGCCATCCTCAAGTCAGGTGGGGCTTATGTCCCGATTGACCCGTCCTACCCGGCGGATCGGATGGCCTATATGCTGGAAGACTCAACGCCGGTGGCGATCCTGACCCAAAGTTCGTTAGCCGACAAACTCGCCAGCGGCTTACCCACGACTTTGCTCGACAATTTGCTTAAACATTCGCTCGATCGGCAACATTGTGCCCCGACACCGTTTATGGCGGATCTGCCGACCAACAATCCGGATATTCAGGCTTTAGGGCTGACAGCCAACCATCTGGCTTATGTGATTTATACTTCAGGCTCCACTGGCAAGCCCAAGGGGGTGATGGTCGAACATGCCCATGTCGTTCGCTTGCTGGCTGCGACGCAAGATCATTTCCAGTTTGATGATCAGGATGTCTGGACACTGTTCCACTCTTTCGCTTTCGATTTCTCCGTCTGGGAATTGTGGGGCGCTTTATCTTACGGCGGTCGATTGGTCGTCGTTTCAGCAGACTGCGCCCGTTCACCGCAGATGTTCTATTCGCTGCTGTGCCATGAGCAGGTTACCATCCTGAATCAGACTCCCAGCGCATTCCGCCAGTTAATTACAGCCCAAGATGCCACCCCGCACGCCCTGCGCTGCATTATTTTTGGTGGTGAAGCACTGGAATTACACACCCTTGCCCCGTGGGTCGCACGCAATCCAACCCAGCAAACCCGTTTGGTCAATATGTACGGCATCACCGAAATAACCGTGCATGCCACTTACCGTGAACTGACGGAGTCTGATATCCATTCAGGGCGCGGCAGCTTGATTGGTCAGCCACTGCCCGACCTGCGGATCTATATCCTTGATGCCTACGGCCAGCCCGTACCGCTCGGTGTGACCGGGGAGATCCACATTGTCGGTGCGGGCGTTGCCCGGGGTTACCTAAACCGCCCTGAACTGACCGCTGAACGCTTCCTTATCGATCCGTTTTTCCTGCATGCAGATACCCGCATGTATAAAACCGGTGATCTGGGACGCTGGCTGCCTGACGGCAATATTGAATACCTTGGCCGCAATGATTTTCAGGTCAAAATACGGGGTTTCCGCATTGAACTTGGCGAAATTGAGGCAAGACTGGAGCAGTGCCCCGGGGTTCGCGAAGCCGTGGTTCTGGCCCGGGAAGACGAACAGGGGCAAAAACGCCTGATTGCCTATCTGAAACCGCTGGATGGTGCGGCTTTGGCCCCGGCGGAATTGCGCCAGCAACTGTCACAGCATCTGGCTGAGTACATGTTGCCCAGTGCTTTTGTCACACTCGATACTTTCCCGCTGACCTCAAACGGGAAACTCGACCGTCAGGCGCTTCCCGCCCCGGGTTTATCCTCCCTTGTGGTGCGCAACTATGAAGCCCCGATCGGTGAAATGGAAATGGTGCTTGCCCAGATTTGGCAAAAATTGCTGAAACTGGAGAGTGTCGGGCGTCATGATCACTTCTTTGAACTCGGAGGTCATTCGCTGATGATAGTCAGCTTGATCGAAGAGTTACGCAATCAGGGGTGGCAACTTGATGTCCGCAGTGTGTTCATCACCCCGGTTCTCCTCGATATGGCTCAGGCCATCCAACACCATGACACCGCCTTTGTGGTGCCGGTTAACCGCATTCCTGAAAACTGTACGGCGATCACCCCCGACCTGCTGCCTTTAGTCTCACTGTCTCAAAATGAGATTGATGCCATTGTCGCAACCGTTCCCGGCGGGAGTACCAATATACAGGATATTTATCCGCTGGCTCCCTTGCAGGAAGGTATCCTGTTCCATCACCTGATGCAGACCAAAGGTGATAACTATCTACTGCAAAGTTTACTGGCCTTTGACAGCCGTGAGCGCCTTGATGCCTTCCTGACAGCCCTGCAACAGGTTATTGATCGCCATGATATTTTGCGCACGGCGGCTTACTGGCAGGAACTGGCCCAACCCGTTCAGGTAGTTTGGCGACGGGCACCGCTGGAGGTCAATCTCTTCACGCCAGATCCGGCCAGCGACTTTGCTGCACATTCAGTGATTGAACAACTGAAGGCGCATACCGACCCACGCCAGCATCGCATCAATCTGAATAAGGCTCCTCTATTCACTGCGGATATCGCCCATGATCCGGCACAGGGCGAATGGATATTGGCACTGAGGTTCCACCATCTGGTCAGCGACCATATGACACTGGAGCTGATTTTTGCGGAAATCGCCCAGATACAGCAGGGACATGCGGAAATGTTGCCGCCGGCGCTGCCCTACCGCAATTTTGTCGCCCAAACCCTGAACATGCCAACTGCTGAACATGAGGCGTATTTCCGTGAGCAACTTGCCGATATTGACGAGCCAACGGCACCGTTCGGCATTCTTAAAGTAAAAACTGAGTCTGAATCAGTCAAAGAAGCCCGCCTCCCCCTCGCCCCAGAACTGGCGGCAGCCATCCGTTCCCAGGCCCGCCGTCTGGGAATGAGCCCGGGAGTCTTGTTCCATGTTGCCTGGGCACAAGTACTGGCACAAACCAGCGGGCGCGACGATGTTGTCTTTGGTTCCGTGCTGCTGGGACGGCTTCAGGGAGGAGCCGGTGCCGCTCAGGTTCTGGGCATGTTCATCAACACCCTGCCAATGCGGCTCTCTTTGCATCAACGCACGGTTCAGGAAACAGTGCAGGACGCCTACCGCGGGTTGATGCTGCTGCTGGAACACGAACAAGCCCCGCTGGTGCTGGCACAAAGTTGCAGCGGCATGGCGCAATCCGTTCCCTTGTTCAGCACTTTGTTGAACTATCGCCACAGCCAGACGGATGAAGCGGAAAACCTGAATGCAAACTGGGCAGGCATCCGCGTTTTAACTGCGGAGGAAAGAACCAACTATCCGATTACCCTGTCGGTGGATGATGTGGGGAACCATTTCCATTTAACCGCCCAAACAGTAGCCGGTATCGACCCCGCCCGCATCACGGCCTATTTGGCTGCCGCCCTCCGCGGTTTAATAGATGCACTGGCGCATGATCCACAACAATTGATTCGACATATTCCGGTTCTGCCAATCGCCGAGCGGCAGCAATTACTGGTGGATTTCAACGCAACACAGACGGATTTCCCGCAAAACAGCTTGATCCACCAACAATTTGAGGCGCAGGCAGCACTCCGGCCTGATGCCATTGCTGTCACCTTCGGGGAGCAGTCCCTCAGCTATGGCGAACTGAACCGCCGCGCCAACCGGTTGGCCCATCATCTGATTGCACGGGGAATTCGTTTGGATGATCGGGTGGCAATATGTACTGAGCGTAACCTGCAACTGGTTGTGGGGCTGCTGGCCATTCTCAAGGCGGGCGGAGCCTATGTGCCGCTTGACCCGACTTACCCGGTTGAACGACTGACTTACATGCTGGATGATTCGGCTCCCGTGGCTTTGTTGGTGCAAGAGGCTCAGGCTGACAAATTCGTGGAGATAATGCCTGCTGCCGGAACTGTTCCCATCATTATGCTCGACATGCTCGACAACGAAGAAGCGGCTTTCGCGGAGCAACCGACCGACAACCCAGATGCCCAAGCATTGGGGCTGAATTCTCGCCATCTGGCTTATATTATCTATACCTCCGGCTCCACCGGATTGCCCAAAGGGGTGATGGTTGAACATCGAAATGTTCTCCGCCTGATTATCAATAATGGTTTTGTGGACATCGGGCCGGATGATTGCATTGCCCATTGCGCCAACATTGCCTTTGATGCATCGACATGGGAAATCTGGTCTGCCCTGCTCAATGGCGGGCGCCTGCATCTGGTTCCACAATCGGTGTTGCTTGATCCGGCACGTTTCTGTGACTCACTGATTGGCGGAAAAGTGACAGCGCTTTGGCTCACCAGCGGCTTGTTCAATGAGTACCACCACCACCTTGAGCCGATGCTCTGTCAGTTGCGTTACCTGCTTATCGGCGGCGACGTGCTTGATCCGAACAAAATACGGGAAATGAAGCTAGCCAAAGCGCAGCCTGCCATGTTGCTCAATGGATATGGCCCGACAGAAACGACGACGTTCGCCGCCACTTATGCCATTGCCGCCCTTGTCGATGTCGCCCGCCCCATTCCCATCGGCAGGCCGATTGCCAATACCCAGATCTATATTCTTGATGGATATGGGGAACCGGTTCCTTTGGGGGCAACCGGCGAAATTCATATCGGCGGCATGGGTGTGGCCCGGGGTTATCTGAACCGCCCTGAACTGGGCGCAGAACGCTTCATCAGTGACCCATTCTCAGCGGAGCCGGATGCCCGCCTGTATAAAACCGGTGATCTCGGCCGCTGGCTGCCTGACGGCAATATTGAATATCTGGGCCGCAATGATTTTCAGGTTAAGCTGCGCGGTTTCCGCATCGAGCTCGGGGAAATCGAATTCAGGCTCAGGCAGTGTCATGGTGTGCGTGATGCGGTCGTTATCATGCGTGAAGATGAGCCAAACCAGAAGCGTCTGGTCGCTTATCTGCAATCGCTCGATGGTGCCGAGTTGCTCCCCGCAGACCTGCGCCAGCAGCTTGCTCAACACCTTGCCGATTATATGCTGCCCAGCGCATTTATGACGCTTGATACTTTCCCGCTGACCCCCAACGGCAAGCTCGACCGTCAGGCGCTTCCTGCCCCTGATCTCTCGGCAACAGCCAGCCGTGGCAATGAACCGCCACAAGGCAGGATTGAAATGGCACTGGCCCAAATTTGGCAAGATTTACTGGGGCTGGAACAGGTCAATCGTCACGACCATTTCTTTGAAATCGGTGGGCATTCATTAATGGTCGTCCGTCTGATCACACGTATACAACACAGATTCTTGGTCAATCTTTCCCTTGCTGACCTGTTCATTGCGCCCACGTTGGCAGGACAGGCCGATCTCATTTTTTCAGCACAAATGAGTGTCGTCGGGGAAAACGAGATTGAGTCCATGCAAAGTTCACTCGATTCAATGTCAGCAGAAGAACTAATGGCAATTTTGGGCGGAGAAGACGTCCGTGAAAACAGTAATGGTGGAGACAGTAAAGAATGACAAGGAATAACATGAATCTCGACGACCTGAAACGCGCGGTTCTGGAAAAAAGGCTGGAAGAACAATTAAAAGCCCGCGGGCTTCAGCAACAACAGCCGTCAATTAAAAAAGCACAGGGGCAGCAACCCATACCGTTATCTTTTGCACAGCAACGGCTATGGTTCCTCAGCCAGCTCGACCCGGCAGCCAGTCAGGCTTATCACCTGCCGGTCACGCTGCGCCTTGCCGGGCAGCTCAACCATTCTGCGCTGAAAACGGCGCTCGACCGCCTGATTGCCCGTCATGAAAGCCTGCGCACACGCTTTGTCTCCCTTGATGGGCAACCTTGCCAGCAGATCGACCCCGCAGATCATGGCTTTACGTTGTCTTGCCATGATCTGCGCCAGATTGACCCAGCCCTGCATGTTCAACGTGTCAGCGAACTGGCAGAACTTGAAGCTCAGGCTCCCTTCGATTTTGCCCGAGGGCCGCTCATTCGCGGCCAGTTACTGCAACTGACAGATGAGGAGCATGTATTACTGCTGACACTGCATCACATTATCACCGATGGTTGGTCTGTGGGGGTGTTGGTGCGTGAGCTGGGTATCTTTTATCGTGCCGCCCTTGAAGGGCTTGATGATCCCTTGCCTTCCCTGCCCATTCAATATGCAGATTATGCCTTCTGGCAACATGAACAATGGCAAAAAGGGCAAGAGAAATCAGAGCAGAAAGACGGGGAGCCGCAGCAAGCGATCTCCTTTGCGAAACAGCGTGACTTTTGGGTAACTCAACTGGCAGAGGCTCCGGCCTTACTTGCGCTCCCAACGGATCGACCCCGCCCGGCGGTGCAAACTTATAGGGGTGGGCAGCAATCCTTTCACCTTGATGCCCCTCTACTGGCATCACTCAAGGCGCTGGGACAACGCCATAACTGCACCTTATTTATGACAGTACTGGCAGCCTGGAGCAGTGTGCTCAACCGGCTCACGGGGCAGGATGATATCGTCATCGGCACTCCGGTTGCCAACCGTCCGCATCAGGAGCTTGAAGGGCTGATTGGTTTCTTTGTCAATACACTGGCCTTGCGTGTTAAATTCCACCGCGGGCTAAAGGTGGCGGATCTCCTTGCGCAAATCAGGCAGCAGGCACTGGCGGCCTATGCCCATCAGGACTTGCCTTTTGAGCAAGTGGTGGAAGCCCTGCAACCTGAACGCAGCCTGAGCTACAGTCCCATTTTTCAGGTCATGATGGCGTTGAATAACACCCCGGCCCAAGCGCTGATTTTACCCGGCCTGCAACTGACGCCCATTGAACAAGAGCGCCGTGGCGCCCATTTCGATCTGACGCTTTCCCTGAGTGAAACTGAAACGGGCTTGGTTGGTGATTTGGAATATGCTGCTGATTTATTCGATGACACAACGGTTGGGCGTTTCGTGGGTTATTTGGTCAATATACTGACCGCAATGGCCGCAGATGACACCCAGACTATTGCTTCCCTGCCCATGTTGCCGTCATCAGAATTACAGCAGCTCCTGATTGACTTTAACGACCTCGTCGATTGTCACGAGCCGCAAGATGCATTGATTCACTCGTTGTTTGAACAACAAGCGGCACGCCGCCCTGACGCCATTGCGCTTGAATTTGGGCTTGATGCGGAAAATAAAACAGAGATGCAGGCCATAAGTTATGGCGAACTCAATCAGCGC
>NZ_VCDN01000033.1:0-52528 GCF_033949405.1 Xenorhabdus santafensis
AAATATCAATGTGCCTTGAAGAACGACGAGTATAAACATTATTAATTAAGTTAACATTAGGGTGAATTTTAACGTTTCAATAACAATTATTGATTGATAAAAGGGTCGTTTGGATTCGATTAATAAAAGGCTCTCCAAAAAGGTATTTTGGGTAGTGACTCCAAAACGTTATTTGATACAAAGAGAAAGCAGGTAATAACACATGTATTCGGCCCACGAAGAACTGATGCGACCTGTCGCAAGCTAATTTAACTTTACATCATAATGACTATCTACTTATAGCAAGGCGGCAGAAGTTCAATTTATTTATACAAGATGCTAATTATATTTAATCTTAAACTGACAATAATTCATATCTAAATCATCAATCCTCAAAACAGCAAGTTGCAAAATAAATATCACACATGCATTAAAAATGTGACATACATCTCTTGAAAATTTTCTAAAGCCTGGATAAATTTTGTAACGGTTATTTTAACCAAGTGTATATAAGACCATAGACTTTAAATTGCAAACACAACAATCTTAGTTTATATAGCGAATTAAATGATAAATTATTCGGTGCTCAAAAATCAACTTTAGCAGAGCAGTTTCGTGAGGTTTTTATATAGATGTAGATAAAAATAACTACCCTATTGATGGCCATAGCTTTTTATTTTGGGAATCAAAAGAAAATAATGATATCCCGAAATTATCGGAGAGCAAAAATGAAAAATGATTTCATTTCACGTGCACTCATCATCTCCTCAACTCGTTTTATTGCTTTATCATTACCTTTTTGCGATATGATTATGCTAGGACATCAAGGTAATGAATATGTGAAAAATTTTTCTGTTGCTGCACAATTGAGCCAAATCTTTGTGATTTTATCAATAATGCTTAGTATTGGAATTAATATAGTTATTGGTAGAACCAGTTATCAAGATAGAGAGAAATATATTCAAGGCACATTTCGATACTCAATATATCTTGCCATTAGTCTTTTCATATTTAGCCTGCTCACAGCTCCTATTCTCCATTATAATATGGATATACTTAAAACATATCTAATTCTAAGCATTAGCATTTTCCCATTATGTATATCAATATGCTTTTCTAATATATTAGAAACTATTAAGCTGGAAAAGAAAGTTCTTATAATCACTTTATATAGTTCAATTGGAAATCTATTCTTAAATTATGTGCTTATTGAATGGATGGATAATAGTTCGATAGCTGTTTCAACATCAACTTGTTTTGTCAGGCTATTAATTTTATTTCCCTTGTTTCATTTGTTTTTAAAGGAAAAAATCAAATTATCACCTAGGAATGTTAAAGGGCTAAATAAGGAGCTTTTAGTATTAGGAAGAACTAATGCTATAACCAGCCTCTGTTTTACAGGAGGGTTATCACTTTTGGTTATCTATATTTCAAGCAACATGGAAACAGAATTTTCGGCTTTTTTCGGTTTGACCCTAAATTTTATGAATACGATTTCTGTGATTTTTGTTGGAATGACAATATCATTGACAATTTCATTATCAAAAGAAAATAATAATGCTAGATTGGTTACTGCTGGCTATCTTAAACACGCTTTTATTTATATTTTAGTTTTTTCATTTCTATTTTACTGCATTACACCATTATTGTCTTATGCTTACTTAGGTTACAAAAATCAATTGCTCATTAAATATTTTATGTTATCTATTGGTGTAATTGCATTTGATGGTATAGCCCAAGTTTTTATTGCAACTCTTAGAATATACGGTATATCACAGATCCCACCATTATTCAGGCTATCATTAATATTTATTGGGATTCCATTATCATTCATCTTTTCAATTGATAGTGATCCAATTGCAAATATTATCAAATTTATGATGATAGGTAATATTTTGGCAAGTATATTTTGTATCCTTTATTTTGTTAGATATTTTCCAAAACAAAAAACGGCACCCTGAGGTGCCGTTAGTTAATTAAGTAATAACTTATCTTAGCTTTCGCCATAGATATTCACGCGGTCACGTAACTCTTTCCCTGGTTTAAAGTGAGGAACGTATTTACCGTCCAATTCCACTTTATCACCAGTTTTTGGGTTACGACCCACACGCGGAGCCCGGTAGTGAAGAGAAAAGCTGCCGAATCCGCGAACTTCAATACGTTCACCTGCAGCTAATGTTTCTGCCATATGATCAAGCATTTCTTTCACTGCATCTTCAACGGCTTTGGCCGGCATGTGAGATTGTTGCTCTGCAAGTCTTTCGATTAATTCAGACTTGGTCATGGGTATACCTCCCTAAACTACCGTATTCGGGTAATATTATCGCTATGGAAAATATTACCCGCCGTTATTGACTTAGATTATTCGCCTTTAGCTGCTTTGAAAGCTTCAGCCATTGCGTTGTTAGCAAAGTTTGCGTCTTCTTGTTTGTTCACAGAAGCGATAGCGTCTTTTTCATCAGCTTCGTCTTTCGCACGAACAGACAGGTTGATTACGCGGTTTTTGCGATCAACGCCTACATATTTAGCTTCAACTTCATCGCCAACGTTCAGAACTTGAGTTGCATCTTCAACGCGGTCACGAGAAGCTTCTGATGCACGCAGGTAACCTTCAACACCGTCAGCTAATTCAACTGTAGCACCTTTTGCGTCAACTGCAGTTACTTTACCATTAACAATTGCACCTTTCTTGTTTACAGACAGGTAATTGTTGAATGGATCTTCTGCCAGTTGCTTGATACCCAGAGAGATACGCTCACGCTCTGCATCTACTTGCAGAACTACAGCAGCGATTTCGTCGCCTTTCTTGTATTCACGAACTGCTTCTTCGCCTGCAACGTTCCAGGAGATGTCAGACAGGTGAACCAGACCGTCGATGCCGCCGTCCAGACCGATGAAGATACCGAAGTCAGTGATAGACTTGATTTTGCCTTCAACACGGTCGTTTTTGTTGTGAGTTTCAGCAAATTGCTGCCAAGGGTTAGATTTACACTGCTTCAGACCCAGGGAGATACGACGACGTTCTTCGTCGATATCCAGAACCATAACTTCCACAACGTCACCAACGTTAACAACTTTGGATGGGTGGATGTTTTTGTTGGTCCAATCCATTTCTGAAACGTGTACCAGACCTTCAACGCCTTCTTCGATTTCAACGAAGCAGCCGTAGTCAGTCAGGTTAGTCACGCGACCAGTCAGTTTAGTACTTTCTGGATAACGCTTAGCGATTGCTACCCATGGATCTTCGCCCAATTGTTTCAGACCCAGAGATACGCGGGTACGCTCACGATCGAATTTCAGTACTTTAACTGTGATTTCGTCGCCCACATTGACGATTTCGCTTGGGTGTTTAACACGTTTCCAAGCCATATCAGTAATGTGCAGCAGGCCATCAACGCCGCCCAGATCAACGAATGCACCGTAGTCAGTCAGGTTCTTAACGATACCTTTAACTTCCATGCCTTCTTGCAGGTTTTCCAGCAGCTGATCACGCTCTGCACTGTTTTCAGATTCGATAACAGCACGACGGGAAACAACTACGTTGTTACGCTTCTGATCCAGCTTGATGACTTTGAACTCAAGCTCTTTGCCTTCAAGGTGAGCAGTGTCACGAACCGGACGAACGTCAACCAGTGAACCAGGCAAGAATGCGCGGATACCGTTCAGTTCTACAGTAAAGCCGCCTTTTACTTTGCCATTGATAACACCAGTGACAGTTTCAGCTTCTTCGTATGCTTTCTCCAGCATCAGCCATGCTTCGTGACGTTTTGCTTTTTCACGGGACAGGATAGTTTCACCGAAACCATCTTCAACCGCGTCCAGAGCTACGTCAACTTCATCGCCAACTTGGATTTCCAGCTCGCCCTGAGCATTTTTGAATTGTTCTACAGGAATTGCAGATTCAGATTTCAGACCTGCGTCAACCAGTACAACGTCTTTATCGATGGAAACGACAACACCACGTACGATTGCACCTGGACGTGTTTCGATAGCCTGTAGGGATTCTTCAAAGAGTTGAGCAAAAGATTCTGTCATGTTAATGATCTTCAAGTGTTTTAATTAACGTCCATTTAGCATCCGGCCGAATGGGGTTGTTTTACATACCTCGCAACTTTCCTTGTTACAAGGTGTTTTGGTGTGCCAGCGTATTTCACTACCCACACACCAGAATTCTATATACATCTTCTTAATACACTACTGCAATAGTGTATTTACGAAAATTGTCAATTATGCAGGTATTTCCAGCATATTTTTCGCATATGTCAGTGCTTTATCAATCACTTCTTCGATAGACATGCTAGTCGAGTCCAGGATCAATGCATCTTGTGCAGGCACTAATGGCGCGACAGTCCGGTTGCGATCACGGAAATCCCGTTCTTGTATTTCGGACAAAAGGTTTTCAAAGTTAACACTAAAACCCTTATCCTGCAACTGTAACATGCGTCTGCGCGCCCGTTCTTGCGCGCTTGCGTCAAGAAATATTTTCACTGGCGCATCAGGAAACACAACTGTTCCCATGTCACGACCATCCGCAATCAGCCCCGGAACAAGGCGAAAAGCTCTCTGCCTGCGTAAAAGTGCTTCGCGGACACGCGGAAAGGTTGCAGCCTGTGAAGCTGTATTACCAACGGTTTCAGTCCGAATTTCGTTACTGACATCTTCGCCTTCCAAAATGACCCGGAGCTTGCCATTTTCGGGTACAAAACGAACATCCAGATTTGCAGCCAGAGGAACCAGAGCGTCTTCAGACTGGATATCCACCTGATGGTGAATAGCAGCCAATGCCAGCACACGGTAAATAGCACCGGAATCAAGTAATTGCCAACCCAACGCTTCAGCCAATGCCTGACATAATGTTCCCTTGCCAGCGCCACTTGGCCCATCAACGGTTATTACTGGGGCTATCGCCGCCATCATTATCCTCCTTTTCGCATAACATTCGCATGAATGACAGATCATCTACCGAATGCAGATAATTGCTCATTTAATAAGCAATAAAAGTCTGTATTATTATACGCACTCAGTGGATGAGCGAAACAGGCGCGGCATAATTATCCCAAATTTTCATGCTGAACCATTTTTCAGCACGAAAATTTCTTGGGCACTTGTTTTACTCCGGCTCTTTTTTCCTGCTTTTTGGCTCTTACTCTACATACTGGCTGAGTTTTTCAAGCTGATTAAAATAGTCCGGGAATGTTTTTGCTGTGCAGCCTGGATCGAGAATAGTAACGGGAGTATCTGACAAAGCCACCAGCGAGAAGCACATTGCCACGCGGTGATCATTATAAGTTTCGATTTCAGCATGATTTAACTTTTCTGGCGGAGTCACACGAATGTAATCATGCCCTTCTTCCACTTCAGCTCCAACTTTGCGCAGTTCAGTTGCCATGGCATTGAGCCGGTCAGTTTCCTTTACCCGCCAGTTGTAAATATTGCGGATAACGGTCTCTCCCTGCGCAAACAATGCGGTTGTTGCGATGGTCATTGCTGCATCCGGGATGGCATTCATATCCATATCAACGCCTGTTAATGTTCCCCTTTCACATTCAACAAAATCATCCCCCCAGCGAATAATCGCTCCCATCCGCTCCAATACATTGGCAAATTTGGTATCGCCTTGCAGGCTGTTTTTACCAATGCCCGTGACACGGACTGTGCCCCCTTTAATCGCTGCTGCGGCCAGAAAATAAGACGCAGATGAAGCATCCCCTTCAACTAAATACTGCCCCGGCGAGACATATTGTTGTTGGCCTTTAATATGGAAAACCTGATAGTTTTCATTTTGAATCACCACACCAAAACTTTTCATCAATGCCAGCGTAATATCAATATAAGGTTTAGAAACCAAATCACCCTGGATTTGAATGTCGGTGTCGTTCTCTGCCAATGGTGCTGCCATCAACAAAGCAGTCAGGAACTGGCTGGAAACACTGCCATCAACAGTAACTTTTCCTCCCGAAAAACCTCCCTTGATATGCAATGGCGGGTAATTTTCTTGTTCAAGATAATCAATTTTTGCTCCACCTTGACGCAACGCATCTACCAAATGACCAATTGGGCGCTCTTTCATCCGTGGCTCACCGGTCAGTACAACATCATTGTTTCCCAGACATAATGCTGCTGCCAATGGCCGCATCGCGGTTCCCGCATTGCCCAAAAACAGCTCCAGCCCGCTTTTTCCTGTGATATTTGCTCCCATGCCATCAACTTCACAGATAGTGCGATCAGCAGATAAGCGATAGGGAATATCTAACGCTGTCAGCGCATTAAGCATGTAACGAATGTCATCACTATCCAATAAATTGGTCAGACGGGTAGTTCCTTTGGCAAAAGCAGCAAGTAGTAATGCGCGATTGGAAACACTTTTAGAGCCGGGCAGATTGATAGTTCCATGAATACGAGAAATGGGTTGTAGCGTCAGGGATTGCATAAAGAGAGGGATCTCCGGTTTTTAACACATTATTTTTGAATTTTTAGAAGCGAGTCAGGATATTAATATCGGGAGACTTTATTCCCCCGACGATAGAGCATTAAGCGTTGCGGCGTTCGAAATCGGCCATAAATTCAACCAGTGTTTTTACACCTTCATAAGGCATCGCATTATAAATAGAAGCTCGGGCACCACCTGCGACTTTGTGCCCTTTCAGCGCATGTAAGCCGCGAGCATAGGCTTCTTCCAGAAACTTGCCATCCAATGCCGGATTAGCGAGCTGGAATGGAACATTCATAATAGAGCGGTTTTTAGGTTCAATACGGTTGATATACAGATTGCTGTCATCAATGGCACGATAAAGGAGTTCTGCTTTCGCATGGTTACGTTTGCTTATTTCATGTAACCCCCCCTGCTCTTTCAGCCATTTAAATACCATACCAGACAGATACCATGCAAATGTCGGTGGTGTATTGTACATGGAGTCAAATTGAGCCTGCACAGTGTAATCCAGTATGGATGGGGTGTGCTTGTGTGCTTTGCCCAAGAGATCTTCACGAATAATGACAACCGTAATTCCCGCCGGCCCAATGTTTTTTTGTGCCCCTGCATAAATGACAGCATAACGGCTGACATCAATTGGTGCGGAAAGAATTGTTGAAGAATAATCGGCAACGACGATTGTATCATCACCAAAATCAGGCTCTTCAAAGATGCCGATGCCTTCAATGGTTTCATTGGGGCAATAATGGACATAAGCAGCATCTTTGTTCAAAGCCCATTCACTCATTGGTTTCACACCTTTGATGCCATCTGTTTCTGTTCTGATATCAATGACATTTGGCGTGCAATATCTTTTTGCTTCTTTCGCAGCACTTTCAGACCAATAACCACTGACGATATAATCTGCGGTTGATTTGTCTCCCAATAAGTTTTGCGGCAATGCCGAAAATTGCCCACGGGCCCCACCGTGGCAAAATAACACCTTATAATTTTCAGGTATTGCTAATAATTCTCTTAAATCTTTTTCTGCTTCAGCCGCAACTGCTACAAATTCTTTGCTGCGATGGCTGATTTCCATCACCGACGTTCCCAGACCATGCCAGTTACAAAGTTCCTGCTCTGCACGGCGTAACACCTCTGCTGGCAACATTGCGGGGCCAGCGCTGAAATTATATACCTGATTCATTAATTTCACCCTATCAATGGATACAATAAAACCGGATGTATTGGTTTTATCACTCTCGCCCTGTCACTGCAATGGTTATTAAAATAAGTTATCGCCATCTATATAACTTATTGTTCTTAATGGCATCACTTCCCATATGCAAGGACTTCAATTGAATGTCACAATGATATTGTTCCATTATTAATATCACTAAAATGAGGATTAAAAATGACACAGAAATTATCACAGGCATCGATACAAAGAGAAAAAAATCAAACAATTTAGCCAAATTGGATTTAATTGATATTTTTATACAAGGGCCTGTGGAATATGCTGAATATTACACAATAACTACAACGGCACACACAGTGAATTATCGAGAGTTATCTGAGAAAGTTTACATACTGGCAGATAATTCTTAATGCCTATGTTTCTCGAAAAAGCTTATAGGCAGCTTACCTACTGGACGTTGTGTGAAAATATGCTTGTAGTTAATGCACAAAATGCAGAATTGACGTTAAAAGGCGAATATTTATCCTATCTTACGATGAACAGCTAATTACCGGATCGGTAGTTTGTCTATTGGAAACAAAATAATTCTCTATCATAGAGATAATTTTTAACTGAAAAAACAGAAAGATGTATTAAATGCATCTTTCTGTTTTTCTATATCAGAAATAATTAAAATCAAAAATCAGTACTTAATATCGAAAAATAAGTACTCAATATCAGAAATTAATATTTGCTGAACATTTCCTGAATTTTTGCTGTATCAGTAGTCTGAGTCAGAGCCAATTGCAGAAGAACACGAGCTTTCTGTGGGTTCAGACGTTCAGATGCTACAAAACCATATTTGCTGTCGTTAACTTCAGCATTCTGGGTAGTGTAGCCGAAAGGAATGCGGCTGGAGCGAACAACAACAACACCATCTTTTGCTGCTTTAGCCAGCGTATCCAGAATAGAGGTATAGATGTTGCCATTACCTACGCCTGCACTGATAATGCCTTGGAAGCCATTTTCAATGAGCGCTTTTGTTGGCAGTTCAGATGCATTGGAGTAGTTATAGACAATGCCAACTTTTGGCAGTTTATCCAACTTGCTAACATCAAACGGTGCTTTTTCAGTTTTTACTGGTGCATTAGAGTAATAATTTACTTTACCGTTGTGAACGAAGCCTTGTGCACCCGCATTCACAGCCTGGAATGCCTGAACTTCAGTGGTGCTCAATTTACCGATGTCACGACCGTGGATCACGGAATCGTTCATCGCGAGCAAAACGCCACGGTTTGCAGAGTTTTTGTCAGATGCGACAACAACCGCATTGTACAGGTTCAGTGGGCCATCAGCGCCCAGAGCGGTGGATGGACGCATTGCACCAACCATCACGATAGGTTTCTTACACTGAGTAGTCAGATCGAGGAAATAAGCTGTTTCTTCCATGGTATCAGTACCGTGGGTAATCACGAAACCATCGGTCTTATTACAATCTGCATTGATTTTTTTCGCCAGAGTCAGCCAAACTTGGTCATTCATATCCTGAGAACCAATGCTAACAACCTGCTCACCTTTCAGATCTGCAATGTTTCTAATTGCTGGTACAGCATTCAACAGAGCATCAACACCAACTTTACCCGCTGTATAGTTAGATTGAGTTGCGGATTCACCACCCCCTGCAATTGTTCCCCCGGTTGCCAAGACGGTGATATTTGGCAAAGCAAATGCAGAACCACTGATTAAAGCCAAAATACCGGCTATTGCTGTTTTTTTAGTCTTTTTCATTATTTAACCTCTTGTAAAAAAACCATTTTATTATGTATTACAGTAAAAAATAAACTCTAATTAACAATAATTTTTGGTAATTGATAGAGCAGACAAAAAAAACGCCGTATGATATGCGGCATCTAACATAAATTGAAGTGAATTACGATGACGCAAACCTATATCCCAGGCAAAGATGCCGCATTGGAAGATTCCATTAACCGTTTCCAGCATAAGCTGCAATCTCTTGGTTTTAACATTGAAGAAGCTTCATGGCTGAATCCGGTTCCTAATGTTTGGTCAGTACATATCCGTGATCGCGATTGCCCTCTGTGCTTTACCAATGGTAAAGGTGCAAGCAAGAAAGCTGCCTTGGCTTCTGCACTGGGAGAATATTTCGAGCGCTTGTCGACAAACTATTTTTTTGCTGATTTTTATCTTGGCAATGCCATTGCCAATGGCGATTTTGTTCATTACCCAAATGAGAAATGGTTCCCTCTGCCAGAAGATGATTCTCTGCCGGAAGGCATTTTAGACGAACGCCTGCATCGTTTTTATGACCCAGATCATGCGTTGTGCGCCAGCCAACTGGTTGATCTGCAATCAGGTAATGAAGAACGAGGTATTTGCGCCCTGCCTTTTACTCGTCAATCAGACAACCAAGCTATTTATATTCCGATGAATATTATCGGAAACCTATATGTTTCAAACGGCATGTCAGCGGGCAATACTTCCAATGAAGCCCGGGTTCAAGGCTTATCCGAAGTATTCGAACGTTATGTGAAAAACCGTATTATTGCTGAACGCATTAGCCTGCCTGAAATCCCACAAGAGGTTATGAACCGTTACCCTGGTGTAGTTGCATCAGTGAATAAATTGCAAGAAGAGGGCTTCCCGCTTTATTGCTACGATGCCTCACTCGGCGGCCAATTCCCGGTAATCTGTGTAGTCTTGTTCAATCCGAGCAATGGAACCTGTTTTGCCTCCTTTGGTGCCCATCCTGATTTTGGCGTAGCATTGGAACGTACTGTCACCGAATTACTGCAAGGCCGTAGTCTGAAAGATCTGGATGTCTTTACGCCACCAAGCTTTGATGATGAAGAAGTTTCTGAGCATACCAATCTGGAAACTCACTTCATTGATTCAAGCGGTGCCATCAGTTGGGATCTGTTCAAACAAGATGCCGATTATGAATTTGCAGATTGGAATTTCAGCGGAACAACCGAAGAAGAATTTACGACTTTGATGAATATCTTCAATGTGTTGGATGCTGAAGTTTATATTGCTGATTATGAACACCTCGGTGTTTACGCTTGCCGTATTCTGGTTCCGGGTATGTCAGATATCTATCCAGTCGAAGATCTGCACATCGCCAATAACACTATGGGCACTCATCTGCGTGACACTATCCTGGCACTGCCGGACAGCCAATGGCAGCCGGAAGAGTACCTTGCACTCCTTGAACAGTTGGATGATGAAGGATTGGATGACTTCACCCGTGTCCGTGAATTGTTAGGCATTGCGGCTGGCAAAGATAACGGCTGGAGTAACCTGCGCATCGGTGAATTAAAATCCATGCTGGCGCTGGCGGGTAATGATTTGGAGCAAGCTCTGATTTGGGTTGAATGGACACAAGACTTCAATAATTCAGTCTTCACCGCAGAGCGCACTAATTATTATCGTTGCCTGCAAACACTGTTACTGTTGACCCAAGAAGAAGATCGCGAGCCAGAGCAGTATTATCAAGCATTTGTAAGAATGTACGGTCAAGACACAGTAGATGCGGCCTCTGCTGCAATTGCCGGGGAAAATTGTTTCCACGGTCTTTGGTCTATCGATTCAGAATTAAAAGCGCTGCCAGCACATCAGAGTTTATTGAATGCTTATGAAAAGTTGCAAAAAGCCAAGCGTGAATTTTGGATAACTAAATAAGCCAAATACATTAAAAGTAAAATTCAGGTTAAATACAATTTATTTTAAAATGACAAATAAATAACAATTTAACCTGTTATTTTACTTTTTATTCCCTCACAACCAAAACTCCTTATATAAAATATTTTTATAAATTTTAAAAAATATTTTTCCTTTATAAATCACCATGTTAAAATAAAATAATCGTATTTAGCCCCCGAACAATCACCAGACTTTCGGCCTAATATGATCCATATCAAATTTAGGTCTGTGCCCATTTGTTACTATCATTGCGTGCTATAATTAACTAAGGATAAAGAGAGTGTTAGGATGAAAACTGACAACCCTTTTAATTTATTTTCACCTGCTGTAATGGCACAAATCGCTGATGACAGTGGTGTATATAAAGTCAATAAACACCTCACAGTGACTTATTTATCAGCAATCATGGCAGGTGTGTTTATTTCCATTGCTTTTGTTTTTTATCTTACAGCAACGACAGGAACATCCTCTGTTCCTTATGGATTGGCAAAATTAACCGGTGGGATCTGTTTTTCCCTTGGTTTAATGCTGGTGGTGATATGCGGTGTCGATCTCTTTACATCCACTGTCCTAACAATCATCTCAAAAGCGACAGGCCGCATAACCTGGTCGCAAATGTTCAAGAACTGGCTCAACGTTTATGTCGGTAACTTGATTGGGGCACTGTTTTTTGTCGCCTTGCTCTGGTTCTCAGGCCAATACACCGTTGCCAATGGTGCTTGGGGGCTGAATGTATTGCAAACAGCAGACCATAAAATGCACCACTCCTTTATTGAAGCCGTCTGCTTAGGTATTTTAGCCAATCTGATGGTATGTCTGGCTGTTTGGATGAGCTACGCCGGGCGCAGCCTGATCGATAAATTATTCGTGCTGATACTGCCTATCGGCATGTTTGTGGCAAGTGGTTTTGAACACAGTATCGCCAATATGTTTTTAATTCCGTTCGGGATCGTCATCAAAAACTTTGCCCCAGATACATTTTGGGAAAAAACAGGAGCAAGCCCCGAACAGTTTTCCCAACTCACCGTTTCAAATTTTATTACTGATAATTTAATCCCCGTAACGATAGGCAACATTATCGGTGGTGCGATATTGGTTGGGTTGACTTATTGGTTCATTTATTTACGTGGCGGCAAAAAGAGTTAATCCGCCTCCACGCCAAGTTTCTTAAAAGTTCCACTGTTAAAAGGTAGAAGTATCATGTCCGAGTTAAATGAAAAATTTTCTGTAGCATGGCAAGGCTTTAACGAGGGTAGCTGGAAAAATGAAGTCAACGTTCGCAACTTCATCCAACAAAACTATACCCCGTATGAAGGAGACGAATCATTCCTTGCAGGCGCCACAAAAGAGACAGATATTTTGTGGGAAAAAGTCATGGAAGGTATCAAAATTGAAAACCGTACTCATGCACCGGTAGATTTTGATACCAACGTTGCGTCTACAATTACCTCTCATGATGCTGGTTATATTGAAAAAAGTCTGGAGCAAATTGTTGGTTTGCAAACCGAAGCACCTCTGAAACGTGCCATTATTCCATTTGGTGGCATCAAGATGGTGGAAGGTTCTTGCAAAGCATACAATCGCGAGCTGGATCCAAAACTGAAACAAATTTTTACCGAATACCGCAAAACTCATAATCAGGGTGTCTTTGATGTTTATACACCTGATATTTTGAAATGCCGTAAATCTGGTGTTTTGACTGGCCTGCCGGATGCTTATGGCCGTGGTCGTATCATTGGTGACTATCGCCGCGTTGCATTGTACGGTATCGACTATCTGCGCAATGACAAACTTGCGCAATTCACCTCCCTGCAAGAAAAATTAGAAAATGGCGAAGATCTGGAAGCCACTATCCGCCTGCGCGAAGAAATTGCTGAGCAACATCGCGCTCTTGGCCAAATCAAAGAAATGGCGGCCAAATATGGATATGACATTTCCAATCCAGCAACCAACGCCAAAGAAGCGGTACAATGGACTTACTTTGCCTATCTGGCAGCCGTGAAATCTCAAAATGGCGCAGCAATGTCCTTCGGTCGTGTTTCCAGCTTCCTGGATATCTACATCGAACGCGATATTCAAGCAGGCAAATTGACTGAGCAACAAGCGCAAGAATTGATCGACCATCTGGTCATGAAGCTGCGTATGGTGCGTTTCCTGCGTACCCCTGAATATGATGAACTGTTCTCTGGCGACCCGATTTGGGCTACCGAATCATTGGCTGGCATGGGATTGGACGGTCGTACACTCGTAACGAAAAGCACCTTCCGTTTCCTGAATACACTCTACACCATGGGGCCATCCCCAGAGCCTAACATGACCATTCTGTGGTCTGAAAAACTGCCGATTAACTTTAAAAAATTCGCAGCAAAAGTGTCTATCGACACGTCATCCTTGCAATATGAAAACGATGACCTGATGCGCCCTGATTTCGACAGCGATGACTATGCTATCGCATGTTGTGTCAGCCCAATGATAGTTGGTAAGCAAATGCAGTTCTTCGGTGCTCGTGCAAACCTTGCAAAAACCATGCTGTATGCCATCAATGGCGGTGTGGATGAAAAACTGAAAATGCAGGTTGGGCCGAAAGAAGAACCTATGCAAGATGCTGTGCTGGATTATGACAAAGTCATGGAACGCACGGATCACTTCATGGATTGGCTGGCGAAACAGTATGTCACTGCTTTGAATATCATTCACTTTATGCATGATAAATACAGCTATGAAGCGTCATTGATGGCTCTGCACGATCGCGATGTGCTCCGTACCATGGCATGTGGTATCGCAGGTTTATCTGTGGCAGCTGACTCATTGTCTGCAATTAAATATGCAAAAGTATCTCCAATCCGTGACGAAGATGGGCTGGCCATTGACTTCAACATTGAAGGTGAATACCCACAATTTGGTAACAACGATCCACGCGTCGATGATATCGCTTGTGATCTGGTTGAACGCTTCATGAAAAAAATCCAGAAGCTGCAAACATACCGCAATGCTATTCCAACACAGTCTGTACTGACCATTACCTCTAACGTAGTGTATGGCAAAAAAACGGGTAATACACCTGATGGACGTCGCGCTGGGGCACCATTCGGGCCGGGCGCCAACCCAATGCACGGACGTGACCAGAAAGGTGCGGTTGCTTCATTGACATCAGTGGCCAAACTGCCATTTGCCTACGCCAAGGATGGTATTTCATACACCTTCTCCATCGTGCCTAACGCACTGGGTAAAGATGATGAAGTACGCAAGGCAAACTTGGCAGGTTTGATGGATGGTTATTTCCACCATGAAGCTGATATCGAAGGTGGTCAACATCTGAATGTAAACGTGATGAATCGTGAAATGCTGCTGGATGCGATGGAAAACCCTGAGAAATATCCTCAGCTGACCATCCGTGTATCAGGTTATGCTGTACGATTTAACTCGTTGACTAAAGAGCAACAAAAAGACGTTATCACCCGTACTTTTACGCAAACAATGTAATCATTGAGATCCATTGCTGAAAATAACGTCAACTAAAATTGTGTTACCTAAAAATGCCATTATCTTCTATTGAAATGGCATAAACTAAAGGCCCCTAAATACTTGGGGCCTTTATTACTTGTCAGTTTTTGGAGAAATCCGTTCATGTCCGTACTTGGTCGTATCCACTCTTTTGAATCTTGCGGAACCGTCGATGGACCGGGGATCCGTTTTATTGTTTTTTTTCAGGGTTGCTTGATGCGTTGTCTTTACTGCCACAATCGCGATACCTGGGATACCCACGGAGGAAAGACGGTTGCTGTTGAAGAACTCATGAAAGAGGCAACGACCTATCGCCATTTTATGAATGCATCGGGTGGTGGTGTTACTGCTTCAGGCGGTGAAGCCATTCTTCAGGCTGAATTTGTCCGTGATTGGTTCAGGGCTTGCCATGCAGAGGGAATCAACACATGTTTAGACACCAATGGATTTGTCCGTCGTTATGACCCAGTGATTGATGAACTATTGGACGATACTGACCTTGTTATGCTGGACTTAAAGCAAATCAATGATGAGATACACCAAAAACTGGTCGGTGTATCCAATCACAGAACACTTGAGTTTGCCCATTACCTAGCCAAACGCAATCAAAGAACCTGGATCCGTTATGTTGTCGTTCCTGGTTGGTCGGATGATGAACAATCCGTTCATTTACTTGGTGAATTTACCAAGGACATGAAAAATATTGAAAAAATTGAATTATTGCCTTACCACGAACTGGGTAAACATAAATGGGTTGCCATGGGTGAAGAGTATAAATTGGATAATGTTCATCCTCCTTCAAAAGAAACGATGGATAGAGTAAAAGAAATTTTAAGTAGTTATGGTCATCATGTGATTTATTAAGTTTCTGCTCTAACTCCATTAGAATATTAATAAAAACTGACTTTCCAAGAATTGAAGTCAGTTTTTTTTTGAAAAAAGCTTTTTAGCAATATAAATTCGATCTAGTATTACCTGTCAGAAACAAAAAATCATTTTTCATTACCATTAAGAGGGGATTATGATGAAAAATTTAATTTTTTATTTTATGATATCAGGGGTATCATTAATTTCTTTAAATATACAGGCTAATGATAAAAATTTAGCTCCCGATAAATATCTTGATGAAAATAAAAATAACATCTTGATTAGCCATGATAAAAATTCTATTAAAAGCGAATCCGAACCAAATTCCATCAATAAAAATATCTTTCATAAAAACATTCCATTAAAAGTTTTCACATTAAATATTTGGTTAGAAGGTCATTACATCAAAGGATCATATGATGGCATTGTAAATGCCATCATTGCTGCTAATGCTGACCTCATTTCTCTTAATGAAGTTAAAAATTACAATCACATTGATTTCACTAAACGGCTAGTAAACTCACTTAATAATAAGGGATTTAAATATTATTCTTATAAATCAGGAAATGACGCCAGCATTCTCTCTCGCTATCCTATAATAAAACATGCTAATTTTGATAGATTTACTAAAGTACTCATTAAGAAAAATGGCGTTTACATCGATTTTTATTCTGCTCATTTAGATTATAAACATGCGGCCAACTATCTTCCCAGAGGCTATGACGGTAACACATGGAAAGAATTACCTAATGGCCCAGATACGAATATCAATCATATTTTGAAAGAAAATAATAAATCACAGCGACCAAACTCAATTAATTTATTTATAAAAAATGCAAAAAATGGGATCGATAACCATCACATGATTATGCTTGCAGGTGATTTTAATGAACCTTCTTGGCAAGATTGGTCAGAAAAAACAAAAAATATGTTCGATCATAATGGTACTGTTGTACCCTGGACCAGTATCAAATTATTAACTAACGCAGGTTATATTGACACCTATCGAACTAAATATCCTGATCCAGTTACATACCCCGGTTTTACCTGGCCAGCAAACAATATAAACGTTGATATTAGTAAACTAGCATGGGCACCAAAAGCAGATGAGCGCGATCGCATTGACTTTATTTTTTATCATTCAGATCCACGTTTGACAGTAAAAGATGTCATGATTATCGGCCCTTCTAGCAGTATTGTCAGAGGCAAACGAGTTGAGGAAAATTCCCATGATAAATTTAAACAACCAAAAGGAATTTGGCCGACTGATCATAAAGGAGTATTAAGTACCTTTATCCTGGCACTATGATCAGCATAGCAACTCAAGATGTAACTATAAAAATCAAGCAACAATTCATTCATATTTCTTATTAAATCTTACATTATACTGATGCCAATAAAATAAAATATAAAACAGCCTTTTAACTCATCCACTTAATAAATGGAGTAAATTATTGCAATACAAAGATATAACTCCATTTATTACTTTATGCAAAAGCAATACTTATATTTTTAAAAATATAAAAAACGATATTTTAATCTATAAAAACACGCTATCGCTTACTAGAGATAAAGTGATTTTCCTTGTATCAATATATATTAGGGAATTAAGCTAAAATTGGATTATTGCAATAAGAAACCCATTCAAGGCATTCGTCAATATCCATAATATAATGCATATTAATCCACAAATAAGTTACCCAATTAACACTTGTTGCTTAATAATTTTTATAAGATAATCCGGCCTGCTTTCTCTACAAACGCGCATTAATGGGATGGTATAGAGAAAACATAATTCAAAAATAATCATTCAATAAGATAATTCGGAAAAAAAATGGATAATCAAGATATTAATTTCGATTCAAGGGAAAATAATGTTTCTCTGAGTAAAGAGAAAGAGATATTCATTCCTGGCGGGCGTGCTGCAGGCGCTGGAGCGGCCACAGAATGGATAGGTGATGCTTGGCAAATATTTAAAGCACAGCCAATGAAATGGATACTGATGGGTTTGATTTACATGGGCCTTTTAGCAGTTGTACAATTCCTGCCTTTCCTTGGCATCTTCAGTATGTTGTTTGGGTCAGTCCTAGTTGCCGGCTTCATCGCAGCGGTTCAACAACAAAGAGCCACTGGCGACTTTGACATAGGGCTGCTTTTCTATGGATTTCAAAATAAGCTAGGTTCATTAGTTGCAGTTGGCGGGCTTACCTTCGGTATCTATTTACTTGGAGTGATTGCAGCAGTTATTGTTGGCGGTACAAGTATATTACAATTGATCTTATCAGCAGAAGATCCAGATTCAGCATTATTATTAAGCAGCCTTTCCACTTTATTCTTTGCATTTATTATCTTATACGCTTTCATGATTGTTGCACTTGCATTTAGCTGGTTTGCTCCTGCCTTAATCATCATTAATGATCTAAAATTTGGCGAAGCAGTATCCATGAGTCTGAATGCGGTCAAGAAAAACCTATTCGGTGGTTTTATATATTTCTTATTGATGGGTGTTATAATATTTATTTCAGCAATCCCATTATTCTTAGGTTTCTTAATTACTATGCCTATGTGTATGATCACTGTTTATACAAGCTACCGTAGCATTTTTTATGCTCCAAAAGAAAACGAACGTAAATCTACTCTAATCAGCTGATTATTTGTGAATAGATAACTATATATAAAAAAGCGCTTTTCATAGCGCTTTTTTATTATTTATTAATAATGGGAGTACAAATAATGGATGAAAAAGACATCAAAATAAATTTAGAAAAAACAGCAAATGAACCAGCTAGCGACAGTTTACTCTCTGAAGGACAACAAATTAATGTCGATGCAGCTATCGGCTCGATAAGTGATGCCTGGAATTTCATTTCACCCAAACTAGGAAGTTGGATACTACTTGGCATTATTTATAGTATTATTAATTTAGTAATTTTCTTTATTCCTTATTTTTCTTTTATTATTTCTAATGTACTGGAACCTTTATTTATAGCAGGAATCATTTCTGTCTGTCATACACAAAATACAACGGGAAAAGTTGAAATAGGCCGGCTTTTTTATGGTTTTCAATATAAATTCAGTTCAATGCTGATGGTCGGTTTCGTTGCCTTCGGCATAAATCTTATAGGATATACTTTTTCTGCTCTTATAGATGGCGATGATTTATATCAAGTTATTTTTGGAGATATATATAGCGATATTAATTCAATATTCTCTAATGAAAATTCATCATCATCATTTTTATCTCTATTTTCTTGCATCGTTACTCTATTTTTATCTACTGCATACTCTTTGTTTGCTCCTGCATTAATTATACTTAATGGTTTTAGTGTAAAAAAATCTCTACTCGTTAGTTTGAATGCAGTATGTAAAAACCTAGTAGGGATATTGCTCTTCTTTTTCTTCCTCAATTTATTAATTTTTATTTCTGCTCTTCCTTTGTTTATAGGCCTTTTGTTCACTATGCCGCTGCAAATGGCAACCTATTATTCTCTGTACCGTAAAGTTTTTTATGCCCAAGAAACGAAGAAAAACGAAATAGCCATAACGAATTAACCCGTGTTTCCTCATCATAAAAAAAGCGCCAAATAATGGCGCCTTTTTATCTATCACTTTTTTATCGATTATACAGATGATTAACCGATATATTCCAACCCATTCATATAAGGGCGCAATACTTCTGGAATTTCGATTCGGCCATCTGCCTGTTGGTAGTTTTCCATTACAGCAACCAAAGTACGGCCTACCGCCAGACCAGAACCATTTAGTGTATGAACCAACTGAGTTTTCTTGTCATCCTTGCTACGGAAACGCGCCTGCATGCGGCGAGCCTGATAATCCCAAGTGTTAGAGCAAGATGAAATTTCACGGTAAGTATTTTGCGCAGGCAACCAAACTTCCAGATCGTAAGTTTTTCTTGCGCCGGCTCCCATGTCACCCGTGCACAGCAGCATTTTACGATATGGCAGATTCAGTAACTGCAATACTTTTTCAGCATGCCCCGTTAATTCTTCCAGTGCTTCCATCGATTTCTCTGGATGAACAATTTGAACCAATTCAACTTTATCAAATTGGTGCATACGGATCAGGCCACGGGTATCACGACCGTAGGAACCTGCTTCAGAACGGAAGCAAGGTGTATGGGCCGTCATTTTCAGAGGTAATTCACTTTCATCCAGAATTTCATCACGAACCAAGTTAGTGACAGGAACTTCTGCTGTTGGGATCAAAGCATAATTACTGGCAGATTCTTCTTCCAATGGTCTGGTGTGGAATAAATCTTCACCAAATTTAGGTAATTGACCTGTACCGTACAAAGAATCATGGTTAACTAGATAAGGAACGTAAGTCTCCAGATAACCATGCTGTTCAGTATGCAAATTCAACATGAACTGTGCGATGGCACGGTGCAGACGAGCAATCTGACCTTTCATTACGACAAAACGTGAACCGGTTAATTTAACTGCGGCTGCAAAATCAAGGCCACCAGCCAGTTCACCTAATGAAACATGATCTTTGATTTCAAAGTCATATTGGCGAGGTTCACCCCAACGGCTGATTTCAAGGTTATCGCTGTCGTCCTTGCCTTCAGGGGAAGAGTCATCAGGAATATTCGGCATGCTTAATGCAATATTGCGGATCTCCGCCAGCAACGTTTCCAACTCAGCTTTTGCCGCATTCAGTTTTTCACCCAACTGATTGACTTCCTGACGCAGTGGTTCGATATCTTCACCGCGGGCTTTAGCTGCACCAATAGTTTTCGATCGGGAATTCCGCTCTGCCTGCAGGGTTTCAGTTTCAACTTGTAAAACTTTGCGGCGCTCTTCTAACTTGCGCAGCATCTCCACATCAAGGGTATAACCCCTGCGAGCCAGTTTTTCGGCGACTGCGTCTAGCTCATTACGCAGCATATTTGGATCGAGCATGCTAGTCCTGTGTTTGTTGTTATTGAAAATAATGTTATTGGGATAAATAGTGAAAACTATTGAATATAAACCTTACCGTATCAGTGAGATTAACGATAGCGTTTTATTGGGCTATTTTGGTTCTGTTCCATTAACCAGTTTAATTTTTCCCCAATTTTACCTTCCAGCCCTCTGGCTGCCGGATAATAATAACGTGTTTGTTCCATTTCAGGCGGGAAATAAATTTCACCGGCAGCATATGCATTCGGTTCATCATGAGCATATCGATATGCTTCACCATATCCCATTTCTTTCATCAGTTTAGTTGGAGCATTGCGCAAGTGAACCGGGACATCATAATCGGGTTTATCTTGTGCATCGGCCATCGCTGCTTTGAATGCGGTATAAACCGCGTTACTTTTGGGCGCACATGCGAGATAAACAATTGCCTGTGCAATGGCCCGTTCTCCTTCAGCCGCCCCTACACGGGTGAAACAATCCCATGCAGCAATTGCGACTTGCATGCCACGTGGATCAGCATTCCCTACATCTTCGGAAGCAATAGCCAGTAGCCGTCGGGCAACATAGAGTGGGTCCCCTCCCGCGGATATGATCCTGGCATACCAGTAAAGTGCTGCATCAGGCGCAGAGCCGCGGACGGATTTATGCAAAGCAGAAATTAAATCGTAATATCGATCACCTTTGTTATCAAAGCGCGCACTTCTTTCCCCGCTCACTTCTTTCAACAATTCCGGCGTCAGGATCCGTTGCCCCTGTGAATTGACTTCTGCCATATCTGACATCATTTCCAGCAAATTCAATGAGCGACGCGCATCCCCAGCTACAAGCTCTGCTATCATTTGACGGGTATCGTCCGGCAATACGATATTTTGCCCACCAATCCCATGCTCTTTATCTTCCATCGCCTGAATCAGTACTTGCTCAATTTCCGCCTTTGAGAGCGATTTCAGTAAGTAGACGCGAGCCCGTGACAGTAATGCCGAATTTAATTCAAAAGAAGGGTTTTCAGTCGTTGCGCCAATAAATGTGATCGTGCCATCTTCAATATGCGGTAAAAACGCATCTTGCTGGCTTTTATTAAATCGATGGACTTCATCGACAAATAAAATCGTTCTGCGCCCTGCATTGCGGTTTTGGCGTGCTTTTTCTATGGATTCACGAATTTCTTTAATGCCCGACGTTACGGCTGAAATCCGTTCTATATCAGCTTGGGCATAGTGACCTATGATTTCAGCCAGCGTTGTTTTCCCTGTTCCCGGTGGCCCCCATAAGATCATGGAATGAAGGTGGCCTGCCCGGATTGCCCTTGGCAAAGGCTTACCTTCGGCCAATAAATGTTGCTGACCGATATAGTTATCTAATGTGACTGGCCGCATTCGGGCGGCCAGTGGTTGGAATTCGTTCTGCGAAAAATCGAGTGAAAGGTTGTTCACTTAAACCTCACTGACGTTGATCATCCAACGTTACGCCATCTGGGACTGTAAATTTGAATTTTGACGCATCGACACGCGTATTTTGCTGACCTTGCAGTTGATAAGCACTTTTTTGCCCATCTTGTTCAATCGCTGTAAATTTCTGAATTGTGCCCTCTGGCGTCACTGTAATTGAAAAATGTTTTAAGTTCCCATTGGTATTATTGGGAGTCAGCTCAAAGTCATTACCACTTTGTACCACTTTATATTGCTTCCAATCAGCAGGATCATTGCGTGCAATCAGCATAAACGGCGTATTGCCCGTTGCATCTTTTAGCCAATTCGCGGTTACTTGCTCAACAAATGGATTATAAAACCATAATGTTTTGCCATCAGAGACCAGCACGCTTTCATCAGGCGATGTCATGTGCCAGTTAAATAAATTGGGGCGTTTAATCCAAAGCTCACCTTCCCCTTTTTGGATTGCAGCGCCATCACCGCTCGTTACGGTTTGAGTAAAGTTGGCATGAAAGCTATTGACTTTCCCTAAACGCCCTTGCAAATCCTGCGTAGCATTAGCCCATGCAGAACCTGCACTCACACCCATAATCAGACAACCAATCAACATCAGTTTTTTCATGTGCGAGATACCTTCAATTCGTATTGTTATCAGCCGCAGTGGCTGATATAGCTTTACATTTAACAAACCGCATTTAATAGACTGCATTTCGCAGATTGTATTAAAAACAAGGATTAATGTTCGTGTGGCGGTGGTGCCAAAACTTCACGATTGCCATTATGCCCGGGTGTACTAACAATTTGCTGTGCTTCCATTTGTTCAACAATTCGGGCTGCACGGTTATATCCGATGCGGAATTGACGCTGCACACCTGAAATGGAAACCCGGCGTTTTTCAATCACAAATTCAACGGCCTGATCAAACAGTGGATCCAGTTCTTCATCGCTGTCAAAGCCTAAGCCACCTTCTCCATCCTCTCCGCCTTTAATGATGCTGTCAATATATTGAGGGCGACCGCGAGCTTTCCAGTCATTAACAACTTCATGAACTTCCTGATCACGTACAAATGCGCCATGGACACGTACTGGAATGGAAGAATTTGGTGCCAGATAAAGCATATCCCCCATGCCAAGCAATGATTCGGCTCCCCCCTGATCCAGAATAGTACGGGAATCAATTTTACTGGATACCGTAAATGCAATGCGTGTAGGTATGTTTGCCTTAATCAAACCGGTAATAATATCAACAGAAGGACGCTGAGTTGCCAGCACTAAGTGGATTCCGGCAGCACGTGCTTTCTGGGCCAAGCGAGCGATTAACTCTTCCACTTTTTTCCCTACCGTCATCATCAGGTCAGCAAACTCATCGACCATAACAACAATATAAGGCTCTTTTTTCAGCACTGGATGTGTTGCGTCCATACTGTCACCCGGTTTCCAGAATGGATCAGGAATTGGGCGCCCCATATTTTCTGCTTGTTTGATCTTATCGTTATAACCCGCGATGTTACGCACACCCAGTGCCGACATCAGTTTATAGCGCCGTTCCATTTCATTCACACACCAACGTAACGCATTGGCTGCATCTTTCATGTCAGTGACAACTTCAGTCAGCAAGTGGGGAATACCTTCGTAAACCGATAACTCAAGCATTTTCGGGTCGATCATGATAAAGCGGACATCTTCTGGTTTCGCTTTATACAGGATACTGAGGATCATTGCGTTGACCCCAACCGATTTACCTGAGCCCGTGGTTCCCGCCACCAGTAAGTGAGGCATTTTACCCAAATCAGCCACTACCGGTTGCCCACCAATATCCTTTCCAAGCACGATGGTTAATGGTGATGGATTATCCCTGAATTTCTCACAATCCAATACCTCACGCAGATAAACTGTTTGACGTTTTTTATTCGGTAATTCCAGCCCAACATAAGGTTTTCCGGGGATCACTTCCACGATACGAACAGCGACCGCAGAAAGTGAACGGGCAAGATCGCGTGATAAGTTAGATATGCGAGAAGCTTTAACTCCCGGAGCCAAATCCAGTTCAAATCTTGTGATCACAGGGCCAGGTGAAAACCCGACGACATCAGCTTTGACACGATAATCGTTTAGGCGTGCTTCGATTAAACGTGAAGTTTGCTCAAGGGCAAACATATCAACAGGCTCTTCTTCCTCTGGTGGTGCTGCCAAGAGATCCAGAGAAGGCATTGGTGTTGTCGGTTTTGGCAATGGCTGATCATTGCGCATTAAAAATGGATGGAACAGGCTATCTTGCTGCGGTTGCTGCGGTTGCTGCGGTTGCTGCGGTTGCTGCGGTTGCTGCGGTTGCTGCGGTTGCTGCGCAAAAGTATGCTGAATTTCCGGCTCATTGAAAGCCGGAACAGGAATTATTTTTTCCTGCTGAGCATGCTGTTCATCCGATGAGCCTGAGAAACCAAAAGCAGGTTCGTCAGATTCATATTTATCAAGATAGCCAGCCTGAGAAGAAGCAGTACATTCAGTTGCTTCATCTGGAACTAATGATGACGTTGGCGTAATGGGCTGGTTCAGTTGGTAGCGTTCACGTTGCTGCTGCTCAAATGCTATCCGTAACATTTCTTCTTGTACTTTTGCTTCTTGCTCTTCTGCACTTTCTGCCGCACTACTTTTTTCTACAGTATTTCTTTCTGTAGTCAATGCCTCGGTTGCTGACTGGCTGGCTGGCGTTTCCGGTTGTGTATCTACTGGTTTAGGGTCTACAAGACTCGTATCGATTGATACTGACGCCGCAGTTTCCTTATCTGAATCTCTGTTTTCCGATTCAAAATCACTGCCATAACGCTCGCGTTGCTGTTCAATGAATTGCTGCCGCAGGATATTTTCCTGTTGCTCATCCATTTGTTGCTCATTGGCTTCTGCAACCAATTCATTCTGCCTTTCTTTTTCTTCTCGTTGCAGATGCTCAGCCAAGCGATATGACGGTACTTTGATACCATATAATTCACGACGCGTAGGTATTCTGACCGGGTTGGGGCGTGGCATTTCAGGGCCAATACCTTGTTTAACCTGAGGATTTCTCACTACCGGCACAATGCTGGCAACGCTTTCCGTGGCCCCCTTCACGCCAGTGTCATTTGGGAAGCTCTGTGAAAAATCACCAGATTCTGTATTTGCTTGATAATCATCAGGCAATTCAAATGTGTAATGGACTGGTTCTTCTGGTTGTTTTTCTCCAGTACCAGTATGCCCTATTACAGTGTGTACGGCCTCTGACGAAGTTTCTGGGGCTTGTATGGCAGGTTGTTGGGCTGGTTCATGACTGAACGCCTTTTCTGCCGCTTCTGGTGGAATAGATTCTGCCAACATAGCTTCTGACAAAGGCATGTTTTCAGAATCCGACTCAGGTAAGCTATTTTCCTGCTTATCGTTATTTTCCTGATTATTGCCGGCCTCTGCCTGAGAACCCGGTAATCCAGCATCTGTACTTGCCAGTTCAGTTATTGTCGGCGCAGTTAATAATATGTCATCACCAGCGAAATCTTCAGATACAGCGACTGTCTTGGGCGCTCCACTCTTATCGGAATTGTCTGCTGTGTGTTCAGTCTCACTGAGCGAATATGTAGGATCGGTTTCGTCTTCCTCGCCTTCCTCGTCGTATTCATATTCAGTGTCATTACGACCACGATTGACGACAAAACTCAGCGAATTCAGGATGATTTCACCTATTTTTTCCGCAATGGTAAGCCATGACCAGCCAGTAAATAATGTGAAACCCACAACCCAAGTGCCAAGTAAGGCCAGTGTTGCTCCCAATACATTGAACCAAGGTAAGATGGCATTGCTGAACAAGTTACCAACCACCCCGCCGGCAGCAAAATCGTTTAAATCATCAATATTGAGAGCGGCCAACCCGCAAGAGGTCAATATCAAGGCTAAAGCCCCGATGGCGCGCAATGCGAGTGTAAAGAAATCAACGTACTCTTGCCTATCTTTCTGACGGAAAGCATTCCAGCAGCCTAAAAGCATTAACGGCGGGACTGCATAGGCAAGAATACCAAATGCCGAGAACAGTATGTCAGACAACCAAGCACCAACACTGCCGGCCCAATTATGGACAGGTTCATGCCATGCAGTTTGTGACCAGCTTGGATCGGAAGGGTTGAAGCTGACGAGTGCCAGCATTAAGTACACCGCACAAATAGCAATAACCAACAAAACGGCTTCCAGAAGCCGCCGGCCACTGCTTATTCTTTTTAACTTAACACGTTTGTCTTCTGTATATTCCTGGTTCAAGAAAGGCTCTCCAGGTTTTCCTGTTGATTAAACGGAACAACGCTGAGGGTAGCTCAGCGTTGAAACTGTATGCATAAACAGGAGTGTACCTAAGTTTTTCCTGTTTTGCATCTGTACATTGTAGACAAAAGCTTAACGAGTCTTAATCACCAGACGATTACTCTGTTTAACTTCTTCCATAACGACATAAGTACGAGTATCGTTAACACCTGGAAGACGCAACAACGTTTCACCCAGTAATTTACGGTAAGCAGACATGTCTGGTACACGCGTTTTCAGCAAATAGTCAAAATCACCAGAAACCAAATGACATTCTTGGATTTCTTCCAGTTTCTGAACAGCGGTATTGAATTGTTCGAATACATCCGCTGCACCACGATTCAACGTAATTTCGACAAATACCAGCAATGATGCATCCAAGTAATGGGGATTTAGCAAAGCTGTATAGCCAGAGATGAAGCCCTGACGCTCCAGGCGGCGTACACGTTCCAAACAAGGTGTTGGTGATAAGCCTACGCGCTTGGATAGTTCGACGTTAGAAATACGGCCATCTTTTTGTAACTCATTAAGGATATTACGATCTATACGATCAAGATCTTTTCCTGGACGCTTCTTATTATCAATCATCTTATTGCTCTCTCTTTATATTCCTACACCCATAACTTTTCCCTATCTCTTTCAAGCAACTGAGCTGGAAAAGATGTCTTTAAAGGTTGAAGCTCAATCTACAACCAAGTTTTGAGGCCCACTAAAGTCTCCAAAATACAACGTCCCAGAATTCGATTAACGAAAATTCGATTTGCCAGAACCTCATTTTGCAAAGCACTATTTTCAGAGCACTAATTTCTTAAAGCACAATTCATCAAGACACTGTTTATCAAAACACCGTTAATCAAAACACCGCATCTTTCTGAAAAGCAGCTGAACGACAATTTTTATATTCTATGAGAAAATCACTCCCACTAATTTGTCTATTCTATAGAAACAATTGATTAGCGAGGTAGATAATTATCTCTTACACAGATGTTTTCGCAAATGCACAGCCGATTGTCAAAGTAAATGAACAAAAATCAGAACAACATACCAAACAAATTTTTGGTAAATCGTTCAAATAGCTTGTTTCATACATCAAGTGTATAAATGATGTTCAATTCATAAGGTTAAGCAACGCTCCCTTACATTTCGATTACATCATAGTTACTATCTATCGGTAAAATCGTTAATAACATGAATATTTTATCTGATAATCGCTTTTTTTAACCTATTATTTCTCCTACAATCCCTAAATCCGCAATATGCTATAATGGAAATGAGGTATTCATGAGCACAGCAACACACAGAAAACTCATCATTCTTGGCTCAGGCCCTGCTGGTTATACAGCTGCTGTTTATGCTGCCCGCGCAAATCTAAGTCCCGCACTCATTACTGGGGTTGAAAAAGGCGGTCAACTGACGACGACAACTGACGTTGAAAACTGGCCCGGTGATCCTGAAGGGCTGACTGGCCCAGATTTGATGGAGCGTATGTTCCAACATGCTGAGAAATTTCAAACTGAAATCATTTCTGACCATATTAAGAAAGTTGATTTCTCAAACAGACCATTCCGCTTATATGGGGATGATCAGGAATATACCTGTGATGCTTTGATCATCTCAACAGGTGCTTCCGCTCGTTATCTGGGTCTGCCTTCCGAAGAAGCATTCAAAGGCCGTGGGGTTTCTGCTTGTGCAACATGCGATGGTTTTTTCTACCGCAAGCAAAAAGTTGCCGTGGTTGGTGGTGGTAATACTGCCGTTGAAGAGGCTCTGTATCTGGCAAATATCGCTTCTGAAGTTCATTTGATCCACCGCCGTGATACTTTCCGTTCAGAGAAAATCTTGATTGACCGTTTGATGGATAAAGTGAAGAACGGCAACATCATTCTGCATACTGATCGCACATTGGATGAAGTTCAGGGTGATGAAATGGGCGTAACGGGCATCCGTATCCGTGATACGAAAAATGACAGCATCGAAGAGCTGGATGTAGCCGGCCTATTCATTGCTATCGGCCATACCCCGAATACCGGTATTTTTGAAGGCCAGCTTGAATTGGAAAATGGTTACATTAAAGTCCAGTCCGGGTTGCATGGCAATGCCAGCCAGACCAGTATTCCTGGTATATTTGCTGCCGGGGATGTCATGGATCATGTGTACCGCCAAGCCATTACTTCGGCGGGTACAGGCTGTATGGCTGCGCTGGATGCCGAGCGCTTCCTTGACAATTTGCCGGCCCAATAATCCATCTTCCTCAAAGGCGCTATTTCGATAGCGCCTTTTAATAGTGAGCAATATACACCCATTGGATTTCAAAATGCGGCTCGACGGCAAGGGAACGAATTTGCCCGGTCAAAAACTGGCCTCAGGTGAGAAGAAAGAAATCGCTCATTTATTCCCGAAAGTATAGATAACCGTATGCTTATAAAAATGGTGAGTGAGTGCAACCCATCAAGATGCAACTTGAAAGACGGCGAGTATAGAGCTTGTGTTGATATTCCGCATTATTACCTGCTAACCAAATATTTTTCTTATGGATAAAACAAGACAATCTGAATTGGTCCGATGGCTGAGACAGCAAAGTGCCCCTGCCCGTCGCTGGCTTCGCCTCTCCATGCTTCTCGGACTTATCAGCGGATTATTGATCATTTCTCAAGCCTGGCTCTTAGCTTCCATACTTCAAGCCCTAATTATCGACCATGTTCCTCGTGAAAATCTCATTAATCAGTTTCTGATGCTGGCAGCGACGTTTGCATTCCGGGCAATCGTTACTGCCATACGTGAACGTGTCGGTTTTATTTGTGGCAAAGTGGTACGCCAACAAATCCGTGGCATGGTATTGGATAAATTAGAGCAATTGGGGCCTGTATGGGTTAAAGGAAAACCCGCAGGTAGCTGGGCTACCATTATTTTGGAGCAAATAGAGGACATGCAGGATTTTTATTCCCGCTACCTGCCCCAAATGACACTTGCTGCTATGATCCCAATTCTGACTCTGATTACCGTATTTCCGGTGAATTGGGCCGCTGGGTTAATTTTACTGTCCACTGCACCATTGATCCCCCTGTTTATGATTTTGGTCGGTTTAGGGGCTGCCGATGCCAATCGGCGCAATTTCGTTGCGCTCAGCCGATTAAGCGGTAATTTTCTCGACCGCTTACGTGGACTGGATACTTTGCGCCTGTTCCATCGCGGGACTGCCGAAGTTGAACAAATCACCAAATCAACGGAAGATTTTCGTCGCAGGACGATGGAAGTACTGCGCATGGCCTTCTTATCTTCGGCCGTATTGGAATTTTTTGCCGCGATATCCATTGCCGTTGTTGCCGTCTATTTTGGTTTCTCTTATCTGGGAGAACTGCACTTTGGCAGCTATGGGATGGGCGTGACTTTATTTGCTGGTTTTCTGGCTTTAATTCTTGCTCCTGAATTTTTCCAGCCGTTGCGTGATCTAGGTACATTTTATCACGCAAAAGCCCAGGCTGTCGGGGCAGCAGAATCACTCTTTACTCTGCTTAGCAGTGATGGAGAAAAGGCAATAACCAACGGTGAAAAAACACTATCGGATAACAAACCGGTCACCATTGAAGCTGAAGCACTGGAAATTCTATCCCACGATGGTCATCGTCTTGCTGGCCCCTTGCACTTCATCATTGAAGAACACCAACGAATCGCATTGGTTGGTAAAAGTGGTGCAGGAAAAAGTTCCTTGATTAATGTGTTGCTGGGATTTTTGCCTTACCGCGGCTCCCTGAAAATTAACGGCATCGAATTGCGTGAATTAAATCTCACCAACTGGCGGGAATGTTTAAGCTGGGTTGGGCAAAACCCACACTTACCGGAACAAACCCTGCTCGATAATATTCGCCTTGGCCAATACGATGCAACACAAGAACAAATCCGCGAGGTAATGGAAAAAGCGTATGTCAGCGAGTTTGTTGCCGAACTGCCGGATGGAATCAATACCATAGTGGGTGATAATGCAGCCCGCCTGTCTGTCGGGCAAGCTCAGCGTATAGCCGTTGCACGGGCGTTATTGAATCCCTGCCAATTATTACTGCTGGATGAACCTGCCGCCAGCCTTGATGCACATAGCGAACAGCGTGTGATGATGGCCTTGAATCAGGCGGCTCAGCAGCAAACCACGTTATTGGTTACTCACTTACTAGAAGAAACGCTGGAATATGACCAAATCTGGGTAATGGAAAACGGGTTACTGATTGAAAAAGGTGATTATCAGAGTTTGAGCCAATCTCAGGGGGCATTTTCCCGTCTGTTATCTCACCGCAGTGTGGAGCTTTAATCATGCGCATATTACTCCCATTTCTCGCTCTCTATCGCCGCCACTGGCTCCTCATCAGTTTAGGAATGGTGCTGGCGATTGTAACGCTACTGGCCAGTATCGGCCTGCTGACGCTTTCCGGCTGGTTCCTTGCAGGAACTGCCCTGGCCGGGTTCGCGGGATTATATACGTTTAACTATATGCTGCCTGCCGCAGGCGTACGTGGTGCCGCTATTTTTCGTACTGCCGGGCGCTATGGGGAACGCATCGTCAGTCATGACGCAACATTCCGTGTTTTGGCTCATTTGCGTGTTTTTACTTTTCAGAAAATTTTGCCCCTTTCTCCGGGAGGCATTGCCCGTTTTCGCCAAGGTGAAGTATTAAATCGGCTCGTTGCTGATGTCGAAACTTTGGATCATCTTTATTTGCGGGTAATTTCCCCGGTGATCACTGCTTTTGCCGTGATCGCAGTGCTGACATTTGGTTTGGGATTTCTGGATCCCACCCTTGCTTATCTTCTCGGCGGTATTATGTTAGGGTTGCTGCTGTTGCTGCCTTTAGGGTTTTACCATGCCGGAAAACCGCATGGCACTAATATCACCCTACAGCGCGGCCAATATCGGACTTTACTCACCAGCACCTTGCAGGGACAAGCCGAATTAAGCGTATTCGGCGCACTTAAGCGTTTCCGTCAATCCATGACCGACGTTGAGCAAGATTGGTTGAAAAGCCAGCAGAGGCAAGCCGGTTTGACAGGATTATCGCAAGCCATCATGATTTTTTTCACTGGCATGACTGTCACCTTGATGCTGTGGCTGGCAGCAGCCGGTGTGGGTGAAAATAGTCAACCCGGCGCATTAATCGCGTTATTTACATTCTGTACACTCGCTGCTTTTGAAGCCCTTGGGCCAGTCACGGTAGCATTTCAGCATATGGGGCAAGTTATTTCATCAGCGACCCGGGTTTCCCAATTAATGATCCAAAAACCGGAGGTCAGTTTTCCTTCTCAAGGCCCTCAAGTCAGCAGTAATCTCAGCCTTGAGGTTAAAAATATTGATTTTACTTATCCCGGCCAACCCTTACCTGTATTGAAGAATGTCTCCCTGTCTTTGACAGCTGGTGAACATATCGCTTTATTAGGGAAAACAGGATGTGGCAAATCGACGCTATTACAGTTATTGACCCGGGCATGGGATATCAATAGCGGTGAGATCCAACTCAATCACAAACCTATCTCCAGTTATGATGAAACAACACTGCGTTCGATGATGTCTGTTGTTCCCCAAAGAATTCATGTGTTCAGCCACACTCTGCGTGAAAACCTTTTATTGGCAAAACCAAATGCCAGTGATGAGGAATTGGAAACGGTATTGATACAGGTAGGGCTGGGAAATTTGCTAGACACTGATCAAAAGCTAAACTGTTGGATGGGAGATGGCGGACGCCAGCTTTCTGGTGGAGAGCAGCGCCGTTTAGGTATTGCCAGAGCCTTGCTGCATGACGCTCCTTTAATGCTTCTGGATGAGCCAACCGAAGGGCTTGATGCTGATACTGAACAACAAATTCTGTCATTGCTGAACCATTTCTGCCAGCACAAAACACTGATCACCGTTACCCATCGCCTAACGGGTTTACAAGATATGGACAAGATTTGTGTCATGGATAACGGACACATTGTTGAGCAAGGTAAACATGATGTTCTGTTGGCTCAAAAAGGGCGCTACTATCAATTTTATCAACGGCATAACGTTTATCAGAAGAATAATTTCCATCAAGAAAATAGCTATCCTAGGCAGGAGTGACACATTTTATGTCGATAGCTCAACTGGGCGATTCATATGAATTCCCCCATCCGAGCCGCGCATTAATTGAGCCAAATGGCTTGCTGGCGTTTGGGGGAGATCTAAGTGCAGAACGTTTAAAAGTGGCTTATAATGAGGGCATTTTTCCGTGGTATTCGCCTTATGAGCCCCCCTTATGGTGGTCTCCTGACCCCAGGGCAGTATTAATTCCTGGAGAATTACATACTGGCAGAACACTGCGCCGTTTTATTCGCAAGCATACTTACCAAATTACGGTAAACTATGCTTTCGATGAAGTAATATATAATTGTGCCCAACGGCAAGAAGGGACTTGGATCGGGTCAGCAGTCCAGCAGGGCTATCAAACGCTGCATAAAGAAGGTTCAGCTCATTCAATTGAAGTCTGGCACGAACGTCAACTGGTGGGTGGCCTATATGGCGTTAGTGTAGGCACGCTGTTTTGCGGTGAATCAATGTTCAGCAAAATGGAGAATGCCTCCAAATGTGCTTTTGTAGCGTTCTATCACCATTTTTTACGTCATGGTGGCCAATTGTTTGATTGTCAGGTATTGAATCATCATACCGAATCATTGGGCGCCAGAAATATTCCGAGGGGAGAGTTTCTCCAGTATCTTTACCAACTAAGAGCGCAGTCATTACAAGCGAACTGCTGGTCTGCGCAATTGCTTGATTTACAGTTACCCCCTAAGGATTAAAGTTGTTTACGGTGGAAATGTCGTTGCCTGTCATATGCAAAATGATGGTTTAAAATACGACATTCCTTTACATAATGATGGTTTTTCGGCATTATCTTGCCGGTTAAAAACTATGGTTGTTACATTTAGAGGATTAGATGGCCAAAGAAGAAAATATTGAAATGCAGGGTACTGTGTTAGAAACACTGCCAAATACTGTGTTCCGTGTCGAATTAGAAAATGGACACATCGTTACCGCTCACATTTCAGGAAAAATGCGTAAAAACTACATCCGCATCCTGACTGGAGACAAGGTTACAGTCGAGCTAACTACATATGACACGGAAAAAGGCCGTATCACCTTCCGTAGCCGCTGATTAAGTGCCTTTAACACCACAGGTGTATTTTCTGTATCCACCTGTGGTGTGGCCTTGATTGAAATGCCTATAATCGCTTAAGCATGGTTACAACACAGCGTCTTCTGATTTCTTTTTGTTGTTTGATTTTTGTGCTCTTTTAAAGTCGTAAATTAATACTTGTTTCACTTTATCAAGATTAATCCTGACCGAACCACCATGCACCAACGAACCAAACAATAACTCATTAGCCAGTGGTTTTTTGAGGTTATCCTGAATAACACGAGCCATTGGACGAGCCCCCATAGCTTTATCATAACCTTTGTCACATAACCATTGACGGGCATCCGCACTGATTTCGAGAGAAACACCTTTTTCATCCAATTGAGCTTGTAACTCAACAATAAATTTATCAACAACTTGTTGAATAACTTCAGAGGAAAGTGCATCAAACCAAATGATGCTATCAAGGCGATTGCGGAATTCAGGCGTGAAAATCCGTTTAATTTCTTCCATTCCGTCCGTGCTGTTGTCTTGCTCAGAGAAACCGATGGATTTACGTTGTGTTTCCCGTACCCCGGCATTGGTTGTCATTACCAGAATAACGTTGCGGAAATCCGCTTTACGGCCGTTATTATCTGTCAATGTGCCATTATCCATGACCTGCAACAACAAGTTGAATACATCCGGGTGAGCCTTTTCAATCTCATCCAGCAACAGTACAGAATGTGGATGTTTAATGATTGCATCGGTCAATAAACCACCTTGGTCATATCCCACATAACCGGGTGGCGCACCAATTAAACGGCTGACCGTATGCCGTTCCATATATTCCGACATATCAAATCGCAATAATTTGACATTTAATACCTTAGATAACTGGACTGTAACTTCGGTTTTACCTACTCCCGTCGGCCCGGCAAACAGGAAAGAACCAACCGGTTTATGATCCTGCCCCAAGCCAGCCCGGCTCATTTTAATCGCTTCTGTCAATGCGCCGATGGCTCTATCCTGACCAAAGACCAGCATTTTCAGGCGATCATCCAGCGTTCTTAATGTATCTTTATCACTGGCTGACACTGTTTTTTCAGGTATACGGGCAATGCGAGCCACAACAGACTCAATATCAGTTACATTGATTGTTTTTTTGCGGCGACTGGCCGGAATTAGCCTAGTTCTGGCACCGGCTTCGTCAATAACATCGATTGCTTTATCTGGCAAATGGCGATCAGTGATGTACTTAACTGATAACTCAACTGCGGCACGAATAGCTTTCGCTGTATAACGGACATCATGGTGTGCTTCATATTTAGCACGCAGCCCATTAATAATTTGTACCGTTTCCTCGGCTGAAGGTTCAACGATATCAATCTTCTGAAAACGACGGGCCAATGCTCTGTCTTTTTCGAAGATATTGCTGAACTCATGATAGGTTGTTGAACCGATGACCCGAATACGCCCACTGGACAGCAAAGGTTTAATCAGGTTAGCTGCATCTACTTGCCCGCCTGAAGCCGCACCAGCGCCAATGATTGTATGGATTTCGTCAATGAAGAGAATACTGTTGCTGTCTTGTTCTAACGTTTTTAACAAAGATTTGAAGCGCTTCTCAAAGTCTCCTCGATATTTGGTTCCGGCAAGCAATGAACCAATATCTAATGAATAGATGGTGCAGTCTTGTATCACTTCAGGGACATTTTTTTGCACAATGCGCCATGCAAGCCCTTCAGCAATCGCTGTTTTACCGACTCCAGACTCCCCGACAAACAGAGGGTTATTCTTGCGGCGGCGGCACAATACCTGAATTGTTCTTTCTAATTCATTCTGACGCCCAACAAGTGGATCGATTTGACCTTTTTGTGCCAATACATTCAGGTTAGTCGTGAAATTCTCCAACCGATCTTCGCTTATTACCTGTTCTTCCTGAACAGGGTTGATGTTGTGGTGAGAATCATTGTCAGGTTCATCTTTGCGTGTTCCATGGGAAATGAAATTCACAACATCTAAGCGGCTGACATCATGCTTACGCAGCAAATAGGCGGCCTGTGATTCTTGTTCACTAAAAATGGCGACTAAAACATTCGCCCCGGAAACTTCTGAGCGCCCTGAAGATTGAACGTGAAATACTGCACGCTGCAATACACGCTGAAAACTTAATGTGGGTTGTGTATCCCTGTCATCATTTTCAGATAACAAGGGAGTGGTTTGTGAAATAAAATTTTCCAACTCCTGGCGCAACATCGCCAGATCGACCTTACAAGCCTCCAGAGCCTCTCGCGCTGATGTGTTACTCAACAACGCCAGCAACAGGTGCTCTACAGTCATAAATTCATGCCTGTTATCCCTTGCTTTGGCAAAAGCAATGTTGAGACTAAGCTCCAGTTCTTGATTGAGCATAAGCACCTCCTCCTAAAATCAGTGAGCCAGATTAGACCTTTTCTAGCGTGCAAAGTAATGGATGCTCGTGCTCCTTAGCATACATGTTCACTTGCGCAGCTTTAGTTTCTGCGACCTCTGCCGTATAAATTCCGCAAACTGCCTTCCCTTTTTGGTGGACATCCAGCATTAGTTGCGTTGCTCGTTCAACATCATAAGAAAAGAACTTTTGCAATACGTCAACCACAAACTCCATAGGGGTATAATCGTCATTGTTAAGAATGACCTTATACATTGATGGAGGTTGCAGCTTTTGTTTTGCATCGTCCTCAATAAATTCTTCAACTTTCAAATTGTTATAAAACTCAGTCATCATTCTTCCGCTGGGTATTAGCTTTCCATTGGATTTTAGTACGAATTAATCCATTACACTGTCATATATTTTATCACTTCGTAGCGCACTCTGCTTATTCTCCTTTGATTACGGAATAGAGATTTTGCTTAAAAAGCGGATACCGTTATCTATATCAAACTTTAGCCATCTGAAACAGCTTGACGTTATTTATATGCTTGACGAAGCAATGAATTTCACTACAGTATATTTTATGAACACAAAACCCTTTATGGGCGCCTGTTCATTTTTTTTTTGAAATTTTTTGTGACTCCTAAACCCGAAATCGTCATACGAGGGATAGAGAAGTATGGAAACAGGTACTGTTAAATGGTTCAATAATGCAAAGGGCTTTGGATTTATTTGCCCGGCTAGCGGGGGTGATGACATATTCGCTCACTATTCAACCATTCAGATGGATGGTTATAGGACTCTGAAAGCTGGGCAAAAAGTAAATTTCAGTGTTAACCAAGGCCCAAAGGGTAATCACGCCAGCCTTATTGTTCCTCTGGAAGGTAGTGCAGGATCAGAAGAAAAGTAAGTCAATAAAAATAAATTTATAATTCCACGCCACAAATAAACAGTGTACTTATTTGTGGCGTGCTATTTTGCGTCATTCTCTGCCTGTCCTTATAGGTTACAACCCTAACGGCTTACAAAATAAGCTTTGTTTACAACATTCATTCCCGCGCTAATGCCTCTATAGGGTCAAGGCGAGCTGCGTTACGGGCTGGCAGGAAACCAAAAATTATCCCGATTGCCGTTGAACAACTAAAGGCAATGATAAGCATGGTGAATTTATAAACCAAGTTCCATTGCGGAAACATCCATTGTCCGACTATCGACAAGCCATATGACAGCCCTATCCCTAATGTCCCGCCAATCAAGCAAATTAAAACTGCTTCAATGAGAAATTGCTGCATAATGTCACTATTCCTGGCTCCCACTGCCATACGAATACCAATTTCCCGTGTACGCTCTGTTACAGATACCAGCATGATATTCATCACGCCAATCCCACCAACAATCAAGGATGTCAGCGCCACCAATACCAAAAAAAGCTGAATGTTTCGTGCTGTTTTAATCATCAACTGAATATATTGCTCAGGACTAAATACATAAAAATCTTTTCTACCATGGCGTAATGTCAATAGCTGCGTAACTTTATCAGCCACTACGCTAGCAGAATAACCATCCTGTACCCGAAAAACGATCGAGTTTAGATAATCCTGACTTACCATGCGGTAATTCATCGTGCTATAAGGCAACCAAATTTGCGATCTGTTGCTACCATAGTGTTCTAATTCCGTGGAGAGAACCCCGATAACTCTCAGAGGGGTATTTTTCACCAGTACAATTTCACCTATTACATTCTTTTGATAAGGAAATAATTTCTTCCGTGTGTACTCGTTAATGACAACTACCTGAGCCTGACGATGAACCATCTCTGATGTAAAAGGGATACCTTGAGCAAACTTTGAGTTATTTATCTGAAAAAAATCTTTTCCTACACCATTTATGTTCGTTTTGATATCAACATTACCTTGGCGCAAGCGCCCACTTGTTGTTAATTCTGGAGAAGCGGCTTGAATGTAACTCTGAGATTTTATGGCTAAAACATCAGTCTGCTTCAATGATTGCATTTCTGATGCTTTGCCACTGCCAAAATCACTGCCAAAATCGCCTCCCGGGAAAATACGGATCTGATTAGCCCCTATGGCTTCAACATTCGATAACACCTTTGATTTCATCGCATTACCAATCACAGAAAGAGTAACAACAGAAGTAATGCCGATAATAATGCCGAGCATGGTCAAAAATGTTCTCAACTTATTGACAGTCATTGCACGCCATGCCATCAATAGCGCTTCGTTGAAACTATCCCAAGTCCGTTGAACTGAAAAATTTTTTTCATTAACAGGAGAAAGATGGGTTTTCGTTTCATTCACGGAAGTTCCTGAATCATTCAAGAGGCGACCATCTTTAATTTCAATCACCCTTTGAGCCTGCGCCGCAATTTTGGGATCATGAGTAACAATGACGACGGTGTGCCCTTGCTGACAAAGGTGTTTCAGGATATCCATCATCTCCTGACCTGAAGCGCTATCCAATGCTCCCGTTGGCTCATCGGCAAGGATTACTTGGCCACCATTCATCAATGATCTGGCAATACTAACTCGTTGTTGCTGCCCGCCAGAAAGTTGGCCTGGGCGATAATTAATACGATTTTGCAACCCAAGTTTTTGGAGTAATTCAATAGCCCGCTTACGACGCTGCATTTTGGAAACGCCGGAATAAATTGCCGGGACTTCAACATTTTGCTCTGCCGTCAGGTGAGTCAGCAAATGATAGCGCTGAAAGACGAAACCAAAGGACTCCCTGCGTAATTTTGCTAATTGATTACTGGTTAAATCAGCAACATGTGCACCTGAAACCCAATATTCGCCACTGCTGGGTTTATCCAAGCAACCAAGTATATTCATCAAAGTGGATTTACCTGATCCCGATGCACCAACAATAGCTACCATTTCCCCAGCTTGAATTGATAATGAAATATTATCCAATACAGTGACTTGTTCCCCACCGATCAGATAGCTGCGGCTGACATTTTTTAGTTCCAGTAAAGTTCCCATCACAACGCCCCAGAGTTGTTTTGATCACTGGAGCCAGTGATTACATGTTCATTTTCTTTTAGCCCACTAATAACCTGAACATTGATGTCATTAAAAATACCCGTCGTGATTATACGTTTCTCTTTTTTACCATTTTGCAAGACGCTGACTTCATACTGATTGGGAGATACCAGCTTCTCCAGCGCTGAAATCGGGATCATCAATACATTGTGCAATGACTGAACCTCTATGTTTACTTGAGCAGTCATTTTTAAACGCAGAATATGCCCCTCATTTGGAACTTCGAAGCGTGCATAGTAGAAAATGGCATTATCATTGCTATTATTCTTATCTTTATCCGCCGCTGGTGGTGCCGGAAGAATATCCAGTAAATGGCTCGAAAAATGTTTTTCCGGTGCACCTAAAATAGTGAATGATACTTTTTGGCCGGGCTTTAATTTCACGATGTCTGCTTCTGATATCTCAGCGTTAACAATCATGGTGTCGAGGTTTGCCAATGTGAGGATAGTCGGCACTTCTTGGGCCGCATTAACAGTTTGACCTTGGAGGGTTTTTATATTTGTCACGACTCCCGCGATAGGCGCGGTAATAGAGGTATATTGAAGCTTTGTTTTAGCATTATTCAGAGTAGCTTGGCTCTTCCTGATTTGTGCTTTGAAAGAATTAACTTTGGCAAATGCCGAATCCGCACTTTTTACCGCATTATCCAGATCATATTGAGATATTAAATTTGACTTAATTAACTTACTTTTTCGACTCACTTCGAGTCGAGAAAATCTTAATTCAGCTTCTGCTCCTTGTAGATCAAACTGCAGTCCTTTTACCGTTTCTTCTTTTTCTTTCACATCATTTTTCGCAGTTTGTGGATCAATCATTGCCAATAATTGACCTTTCTTAACTTTATCCCCCAATTTCACGTAAAGCTCTTTCAACTGACCGCTAATCTGTGCACCCACATCAACTTTACTGACCGCATCCAATGTTCCCGTTGCAAGGACACTTTGTTTCAAATTGCCTTTCATGACAACACTGGTTTGATACGTAATAGCCTTGGGGAAGTAGTAGGAAGAGATAAATACAGATGCGACGATTAACAAAATAAGTACTGCAAAAACCCAGAGGCGTTTGGCGTTAAAAAATTTCATCGACAAATACTCACTATTAAAATGCCATGGTCTAATTACCTCAATATACTTTATATAACCTCAATAATTATTATCAGCAAATGTTTTTTATAATAAAAATTTATAATAAATCCCATTTTTCTTCCAAAAATACCTGATAGAAACTTATTAAAATCTAATTGATTTTTCCCCTTGCCAACCAAACAACCCTGGAAAACATCTCTTTCAGAATCAATGGAATAGAAGTAACTCCACGCTTAGCGGCATAATTAGCAACGGCTATCGCCAAATCAGGTTTAGAAGAGCGCTGGATAGCCTTTGCAAGAACTTTCCTCGTTGATATGCGGACATTTTTGGGAATATTGGCAATTTCATGATAAACATCACTGAAATCAAAACGATATAGAAAATGTTCCATATCTGGTGCAGGTAAAGAAGTTAATCTATTACTGACAGTATCACCGATTTCTTCCGCAAACAATTTAGCTGTGGCAGCATATTTTTTACCTGCATCATCACCATCGACCAACGTGTGCCATTCAATTCCCATGTGATTGGCAAATTTCAAGAGAGGTTTTAGTCCGCTTTGAGCAAACTCAATGACTTTAATACCTTCTGATTCGAAATAATAACCACATTGACGAGCCAAATCATTAATTAGCCAAACTTCCGTTTCCCCTTCAACCAGTAGCCAACAACGGGCGAACAAAGCTGATGGGCGATTAAAATGGATATGGAACGAAACTCGGCGAGTTTCTTCCGCAGTTAAATAATTTTCTCCCAGACGATAAGCCATCACGCGACTGGAATTTCTAATTAAACGGCAAACGCCACTGAGAGGTGCTTGAGATAATAACTCTCCTGAATTCGTCGTGGTGATTTTTTGCAGCGAGAATAAACTCATCAACCCCCAGGAAATGGAAAGCATAATCGGATGCAAACGTGTTTCGGGATTTTCGATAATGACAAGCGGGCGAGCGTCGGAATCAAGGGAAATATTACTATTTGACTGTAGCAGTGAGGAAAAGATACTCAAAATAATCAAGCGAACATTGCGCTGGTCGGGCTTTGAACTGATCCGGTGGATAGCATCCAACACCTGCCAGCCCCGTAATCGATGTTGGCTATGTGATTGATTATTTCCGCGTTTATATTTTACATTTTTATGCTCAAATAAATCAGCGCCTTGTTCAGCAAAGTAATGTCCGATTAATTGCTGCATAGCTTCCATTCCCTGCCATAATTCTTCATTCGTTAATTCTTGCGGATTATCCATCAAAGCCAACGTCAATAATTCCATTTTTTCTCGAATTTCATCATGATAAGTGGAATTATCCGTAGCTTCTTTTAATGATTTATTTATTAATGTTTCATTGACAAAACGGGCGTCACGTAAGCGCAATACAGGATATAACCGTATAATTTCACGCAGTAAAAGTTCATTATCATCTAACTGTAAAGAATTTTCCTGTTCATTCAAAAAACAGCGATAAGTTTCTACTGAACCGTCTTTTTGTAATTCTCCGCTAACACGCAAATATATTCGTTTAAGTTCGTTTCTGGCCCCGATCCACAAGGGACGTAAATTACGTAAACGCGCTAGCCGATAATTTCCCTTCTGTTTTTCGCAAAATGTCAGGATTATTTGTAAATCACATTTCTTAACTGTGGTTTCATCCCATGCATGATAGAAATCAAGTTTATTAAAGCGATAAAATTCAGGCTTAGGTGATAATAAAGCGGTTAAAGCATCTAAAAGGCTCGATTTACCCCAGGCATTTTCGCCAATCAAGATAGTATTGTCATCAAGCATCAACGATAACCTGTTTATCCCTCTAAATCCTGAAATTTCAATACGTTCCAAGAACATATATTCCCCTATTCAAATAACCTGATTTATTTAACTTTATTTATAACATTTACCTTTTTCTAAAATAGAAATGCGTTGAATTTCAGTGCATTTACCTTTATTCTCTCTGTTATTTTAGTGTAAATATTTTGTTTCTGTTTGTTTGTTGGTCTTTATGACCAACTTCCATTATAAGAACTAGATAAAAAAAACTTTTTAATTAAATAAGGATGTAAAACATGTATTCAGGATTACTCATCATTCTCCTGCCATTATGCCTAGGCTATCTGATTCACCTGAATAATAAATCAGTAACGGCAATGGTTCACAAACTACTCGGCATCATGGTTTATATTATTCTCATTCTTATGGGCATTAGCCTCGCCATGCTGGAGAATTTAGGCAGCAATTTATTTTCTATCTTATTATATGCAACGACATTTTTTCTCTGCATATTATTCACTAATATGCTAGCCCTTTTTCTGCTGGATAAACGAGATCCGTGGATTGTTAATGCGCATAAACAAGAAAAACCCCCTTCCCGATTACATATGGCATTAGATTCCCTCAAACTTTGTGGCGCTCTCATTCTGGGATTTCTCATTGGGCTAACTGGCTGGTCATGGTTCCGCTTTTCCAGCAATGCCAGTGAAATTGTACTGGTTTTTCTGCTGTTTCTGGTCGGAATACAATTACGTAACAATGGCATGAGCCTAAAACAAACTTTGTTGAATCGGCGTGGCACCGTTATCGCGCTAGTTGTTGCCGTCAGCTCGTTGCTGGGTGGAATGCTGGCTGCATTTTTACTCGGATTGCCCACCAAGACCGGTCTTGCTATCGCATCCGGCTACGGCTGGTATTCTCTTTCCGGCATTTTGCTTTCCGATGCTTACGGGCCGGTTCTCGGCAGTACCGCATTTTTTAATGACTTAGCCAGAGAACTGGCATCCATTATGCTGCTCCCAATGCTGGTAAACCGCTTTCGCTCGACTGCATTAGGTTTAACCGGTGCGACTTCAATGGATTTTGCCTTACCGGTTTTACAGCGCTGTGGCGGAGCAGGAATAGTGCCAGCGGCTATCGTGCATGGTTTTATATTAAGTCTGATGACACCCTTGTTTATCGCATTTTTTACCCAGTAAGCAATACATTGCAATTAATCGTGCTAACTGATTAAAAAAAACTTTTAAAGTGCAAAAATAAATCCGATTGACTAATAAAGAAACAGAAAGTAATCTGAAAAAATGTCTATAGTCTGATTAGTTAAGTCACTAATTTGATAAAAACGACAATTTTATGCAGATATTATTGCATAGTTATTCTTATGGGATTAATATCCGAACAATAAACTAACTATTCACATTTTTCGCATGAGCATTCAATTAAAAAATATAAATTGCTTCTATGGTTCGCATCAGGCCCTGTTTGATATCAATTTTGAATGTACATCAGGGGAAACAATAGTCCTGCTTGGGCCAAGTGGCGCAGGTAAAAGCTCGTTGTTGAGAGTATTGAACCTGCTAGAGATGCCCCGCTCCGGGCAACTCAATGTGGCAAAACACCAATTTGATTTCAGCCAGAAACCTAATCAAAAAGAGATTCTGGCATTACGGCAAAATGTCGGTATGGTTTTCCAGCAATACAACCTGTGGCCACATTTGACTGTAATGGATAATTTAATTGAAGCACCATGCCGAGTCTTGAAACTTTCTAAGCAACAGGCACGGGAAAAAGCCGAAAAACTTCTTTCTCGCCTTCATCTGGACGAATTTGCCAGCCGTTTTCCATTGCACCTTTCAGGTGGTCAACAACAACGCGTTGCAATTGCCCGGGCATTAATGATGGAACCCCAAATTCTATTGTTTGATGAGCCTACCGCTGCGCTTGATCCTGCAATTACATCTCAGGTCATTGATATTATCAAGGAACTGGCAGGCACTGGCATTACCCAAGTTATTGTGACTCATGAAGTGGAGCTGGCCCGCAAAACAGCAAGCCAGGTTGTATACATGGAGCAAGGACGCATTATCGAAAAAGGTGATATGACTCACTTTGCGCAACCGCAAACTGAAGCCTTTGCTCACTATTTATCACACTGAATTTATCGTACTGATACACCATTTAACACACAGATATACATTTATCACATTGATATACCATACTTAATCTGTCATAACGGCAATCAGTGATAAAACAAACACCAAGAACATTTATCAATCACAACATCCATGAATGACAGGATATTGCTATGAAAAAATTATTATTTGCAACTTTATTAAGCGCAATAACCTTATCGGCAACCGCAGCAGAGCAAGCCACTCTCCGTTTTGCCACAGAAGCCTCTTATCCGCCATTTGAATTTATTGATGCAAACAATAAGATTCAGGGATTCGATGTCGATCTGGCGAATGCAATATGTGCAAAAATCCACACTAAATGCACATTCACCAACCAAGCCTTCGACAGTTTGATTCCCAGCCTGAAATTCCGTCGTTTTGATGTCCTGATGGCCGGTATCGATATCACACCAGAACGCCAAAAACAGGTGGACTTCACTGATACTTATTATGATAACTCCGCTATTTTCATTGCTGTTAAAGGGAAATTTAACAATATTTCTGACCTGAAAGGTAAACTGGTCGGTATGCAAAATGGCACAACTCACCAGAAGTATCTGATGGAGCAACATAAAGAAATCAAAACTGTGCCTTATGATAGCTACCAAAATGCGATCCTTGATCTAAAAAATGGCCGAATTGATGCGGTATTCGGTGACACCGCTGTTGTTAATGAATGGCTGAAAACGAATAAAAACTTAGGCACTGTTGGCAATAAAGTGACAGATAAAAACTATTTTGGAACAGGTTTAGGCATTGCAGTTCGCAAAGGTGATACTGATTTATTGAATAAACTGAACAAAGCTCTCGCTGAAGTGAAACAAGATGGTTCGTATGACGTCATCTATAAAAAATGGTTTGAACAATAAAACTGAGTCCCAATGAGTGAACTTCAATCTTTAATCAGCGCCGCCGGAACAACCGTCGGCCTTGCTATTTCTTCGCTTGCAGTAGGTTTGGTTCTGGCAATGCTTTTTGCTGCGTGGGAATCCGTCCGTTGGAAGCCAATCGCTTTTTTAGGCTCTTGCTGGGTAACATTGATTCGCGGGCTGCCTGAAATTCTGGTCGTTCTTTTCATCTATTTCGGAAGCTCACAGCTTCTGATAATGCTGTCAGAGGGTTTGGAAGTTAATCTGGTTGTCTGGCAATTTAAGCTACAAATGCAAATTGACAATTTTGATGTCAGCCCTTTTCTTTGCGGCGTTATTGCCCTTTCATTGCTTTATTCAGCTTATGCTTCACAAACATTGCGCGGAGCTTTGAAAGCGGTTCCCGCAGGGCAACGGGAAGCAGGCCAAGCATTGGGATTAAGCCAAAGTCGCATCTTTTTTCGTCTGGTAATGCCACAAATGTGGCGGCATGCCCTGCCAGGGTTGGGGAATCAATGGCTGGTTTTGCTGAAAGATACCGCCTTGGTGTCACTCATCAGTGTCAATGATTTGATGTTACAGACAAAAAGTATCGCAACCCGCACGCAGGAACCTTTCACTTGGTATATGATTGTCGCTTTGATCTACTTGGTCATTACACTTGTCAGCCAGTTAATTCTCAAGCGGCTCGAGATGCGTACCACTCATTTTGAACGGAGCGCTTCGTAATGTTTGAGTACATAAAGGAAATTTTGCCGGGTCTGCAAACCAGCCTCAGCCTGACTTTTTCGGCATTACTGACCGCGTTTATCTTGTCAGTTATTCTAACCATGATCCTGACAATGAAGCTGCCGGTGCTTTCCCAATTAGTAAAAGGCTATATCACGTTATTTACCGGAACTCCCCTGCTTGTTCAGTTTTTTTTGATTTATTACGGGCCGGGGCAATTTCCTGCAATAAAAGAATACGCATGGTTATGGCAACTTATGTCAGAGCCATGGCTTTGTGCGATGGTGACGCTGGCATTGAATAGTGCTGCTTACTCAACTCAACTGTTTTATGGGGCAGTAAAAGCGATTCCTGAAGGGCAATGGCAATCTTGCCAGGCTCTCGGCATGTCCAAGATTCATTCTGTGCGCATCTTGCTGCCTTATGCTTTTAAAAGAGCTATCTCCTCCTATTCCAATGAAATCGTTCTGATCTTCAAGAGTACTTCACTTGCCAGTACGATCACCTTATTGGATATCATGGGGTATAGCCAACTTCTATTTGGACGCACTTATGATGTTTCTGTCTTTGTTGCTGCGGGCATCATATACCTCTGTATTAATGCCCTGCTGACATTAATAATGCGTATCATTGAACATCGCGCTTTATCATTTGAGCATCGTAGCTGAACCTGATTCAGCCCTATCCTTATGAGTTGCAGCCTTATTGGCTGCACTCATTCCGCCTAACCTCATCATTACAAGTTGTGGCCCATCCATGTGCTTGGGAATCGCTCCCAATTGATAGAAATTCATTGGCTATATTCAACTAATTGCCATTTATTTGATTTACTCCGGCGATAACCAGTAGTTATCACCGGAATGAGCCGTAAGAATTGGGTTAGTTTGAATCCATCACTAACAATGCCAGGGTTTCATAATGTTCTGTATGAGGGAACATATCGAATAGCTGTACTTTTTCTATTCGATATTGTTTGAGCATGGCAATATCTTTAGCCATCGTCTGAGCATTACAACTTGAATAAAGCACAAACTTAGGAGCCATTCGGCCAAGGTATTCGCAAAGCTCTTTACCAATGCCCCGACGAGGAGGATTGACCAATACCAGCTCCGGTATCTGCGATTTATCAAGGGCAAAATGGGTGGAATCCAGCGCTTGAAACTCAACTGACTCCAGCCCCAGAGTTTTGGCCGAACTTTTGGCACACTCTATAGCTTCGGCACTAATTTCAATGCCGGTCAACTTAGTTTCTTTATCCGCACAATGCAGGCCAAAACCCCCCGCACCACAAAACAGATCCCACATGCTGCTTATCTTCAATTCCCTAACCCAGCGCCCCGCAGTGGCATACAGCTCTGACGCGATATCCGGGTTTGTCTGGAAAAAGCTACGCGGACGAATAAATAGTGGAATGCCATTAAAGGTTTCTTGCAGCATTTTTTGTTCTGTGAAAATGATCTCTTTTTCACCTTCCAAAATTGCCATATGCGTTGGTTGGATGTTGGCAGAAATGACGGCTAATTGTGGCAATTGCTCCTGTAACCAAGGTAAAGCCCGTTCCAATTGCGCCAATTTTGTTTCTGAACGCAAAACAAATCGCAGCATCATTTCACCATTGGCACGGCTCTCTGTCAGAAGAATAAACTTCAACTCTCCCTTTTTCCGGCCAACGTTATAGGGAACTAAGCCAGCTTTAGCAATGAATACCTTTATTGCTTCAAATACTGGCTGAAAATATTGTGGATACAATGGGCAATCACAAAGATCCACCGTTCTACCATCGCGATGCAGCATACCGAGTAAAGGACGTTCAACACTGCCACTTACTACCATTTTAGCTTTATTGCGAAATCCACTCGTTGTGCTGTCCACTGGCGAAAGCCAGTGTATGACAGATTCTTCCTGTAAAAGTTGTTTTAAATTTTGTTGTTTATCAGACAATTGCTGAGAATAGGACTTATCAAGCCACTGACAGGAGTGACAATGCCCCGCAGTATACTGCACACATCGCATTGTAAAAAACCGTATCGAAAAATATTAATGCAAGGTAAATGTTGATGTATTCGTCGAAGCCATTAACTCTTCCTCTTCAACTTCCATCTCACTTTCCATGTCATGATTAACATAAAGCAGATTATTACTGTGAATTTCGAAAATCACATTGGCAATTTGCTCTTCGCCCTGTTTCATAAAATTGGAAAATTGCCTGAACGTCATGCCCGCAGCAATAGGAAATGCCTGACAAAGAATCAGCTTAGGTAAGTTTTCGTCCTGTACATCAAGAAATGCCTTAACAGTGAGTGAACTAGCATTAATCTGGCTCAAATTGGCAACTAATGGAATTATTGCAGTTGGTCTCACTTCTGCCAGAGCAGAAAACAATACAACATCACCCAGCAAATCGATTTTGGCATCAAACAAGCCATCAATATTCTGCATATGGGGAAGATGCAAAACTGAGCCTGAATCATTTTCAAAATGAGAGATTTTGAGCCGTTCAAGCCACGTGCGCAATATTGACAAATCGGGGGTAACCATAGAATCCATCGCATTAACCTCGTATGACCAAGAAGTTACACATGCTACTTAGGGGAAGTATTCCGTCGAGTAGCAGCATGACCAATAATTAACCTATTTTGTTTTTTTCATCATCAGAAACTATCTGATGATTTTTATCTGTTTTCTTATGATCAACCCCTAAAAAGGAAAGATTATAGACTGCACGCCAGATAATATGGATAGCTGCTGGTATCAAGCAACCGATACCCAATAAGATCATAGCAATGTGTGCTTCGGTCGTCATTAATAAAGGTGATAGAATTATGCTATCAGTGATCAACAAATACGCGAGAACCAGTAGCCCAACCCCCAACGCTTCCAATAAAATGACCAGCTTAGGCATGTCTGCCAAAGATTTCATCTCTGCTGATGAATTTTTTTTCATTCTCCGCCTGTTCCTCCCAATCTTAAAAATAGACGCCTACCGATTGCAACAAATGCAGCAAGATATCATACCTGAATCCGTTCTATTGGCAGGACTAATTACATTGAAAGGAAATTCCTGCTTTTTTTTACCTTCGCTTACAGGCATAGTAACTCTAGATGACAATCTATGAAGTTCACGATCATAACCATTTCATAAGGAGTTAATATGTATACTGTCATTTTTGGACGTCCTGGTTGCCCATACTGTGTTCGTGCTAAAGATTTGGCTGAAAAATTAAAAGCAGATCGCGAAGATTTCGATTACCGTTACATCGATATCTGGGCGGAAGGCATTAGCAAAGAAGACCTATCAAAAACGGTTGGTAAACCTGTTGAAACAGTTCCTCAAATCTTTATTGATGAGAAACATATCGGTGGATGCACTGATTTCGAAGCCTATGCTAAAGCAAACTTGGCACTTTATACCAATAACTAAAAAAATAACTAAAAAACCTCAAAAAAAAACCGCTATCCAGCCAGAAATGCCCATCCTACTGGATAGTGGTAAGATTAGCCATACTGGCTAAATACCCCTGGTTTCACCTTCCTGAAAAAATTTTATGTTTTTTTCTCTTTGCTGAGAACTTTCGTATTATCGCGCAGTCTTAATTATTGCCACTGCTTTTCTTTGATGTCCCCATTTTGAGGAGCCCGATAGTCATCCACTTTGGTTAAAGACTATCGGGTTTTTTATTACTTATTTTTGTTACTAACTTAAAACATTATGTTAACTTTGGGCGTTTCACGACTTACAATCACTACATACTTACCAGTCCATAGGCTATCCGTTGCTCTTGTCACGGTTCTATTATTGCCCTATGCAACTTCAATACTCATTAAATAAAATCATGAATCCAAACAATCCCTTTTTACCCCTCGATATTATAGAATTACTCATTCTGACAACGAGTTGATAAAATGGATTTATCATATTTACGTAAATATCGCGCTTGTGAGGCTCATTTTGCTAGAACAACTTAACCACAACTTGTTTACTTTCATCAATGCAACACCAGATTCATCACCAGCAATGATCCTGATCGCAATCCTTATCGCGAAATATTGCGTATTTATTTACCCGGCGACTCTGGCTATCTGCTGGCTTTGGGGAAAAGAAAAAAATATCGCACTGCAACGGATTGTCGTGAGTAAATCTTGCATCGCTTTTGCCCTGGGGATCACTGCCTCATATATCATCGGGATACTCGTTCCTCATGCCAGACCTTTTGTTGAAGGCTTTGGCTACAATTACCTCCTCCATGCCCCAACAGAATCGTTTCCCAGTAACCACGGAACAGCCGTATTTACGTTCTCACTGGCATTCCTCTTTTGGCATCGTATCTGGTCAGGTTTATGCTTGCTGGTTATTGCCTGTGCCATTGCCTGGTCTCGGGTTTATGTCGGCGTTCATTGGCCACTGGATATGGTAGGTGCATTTTTAATTAGTTTGTTGAGTTGTGCCTTAACCCAAATGTTTTGGAATGTATGCGGGCAACAATTGCAAAATAAACTTATTCGCATTTACCAATTTATTTGTTCATTCTTTATTCAAAAAGGCTGGGTTAAAAATTAACTTTAAATTAACCTTAAATTAACACATACCTTCATTTTCTAAGTTTCAATTAAAAATGAAGGTATAAAAATGGCATCTGTTTTTAACTCAATATTCTTGGAAGAATAGAAAATTTCATTTTACGAAAATTATTTTTATACTGAATAACTCTGACAGATTATCGAAGTACAACCATCTGCTGTTATCCGTATATTGAATAAACACAGGCATGAAATGATTATCATTTCTTCACAAAGAAAGGGCATTATGGATAGATTTCATACATAACGATGATGTAAATTGGCAGCGTTTATTAATGACTAATCAATAAGAGAGTTGAATAAGAGCCAATAATGCTTCGTATCCACATCAATCCAACAAACTTAAAAATTATTTATTATCAACAAATTACTAAAGCAATATCAGGCAGATAGACATATTCAGATAAAAACATTGACATTTATCATCCTATTCAATTTTATTTCCCCTCCGTTAAATGATCACTATTAATATATAAATAAAATGCATTGCAATCATAAATCAACACATTAAATTGAAATAAATATAATGATATCTTTTTTACTGCTTTTTAAACTTGTTTGCATTTAATATTTAATCAACATTTTTATAAAATCTTATAACAATTTTCCTTTCCCATATAAATCTTGCAATTGCGAGAATGATCACGGTACATTTCACCAAAAATAATTATATTTCCACCATCAAACATCTGGAGTTACATTTTCTGATTTAGATATCAAAAATACAGCGTAAGAACTTACCACTCCTTTGTTTTAAATGAATAGGTTTTAGACAGCATTATTAATGTAATAATAAAAACGTTTAAATAAACATCAGCACTACATCTGATAACTTATTATTCATATAAAAATCCAACTCGTGCATTGTCATCAATGTGCGAGTTAACCAGTTTTTTAAATTTTACTTTATAGCTTTATTTCGGAGATATTTATGGACACATCTCAAACAGGTTCAATCGCATCCTCTGCGTTAAGCAAAAGCGATTATTCTACCTGGCGTAAATCAGACACTGTATGGATGTTGGGATTATATGGCACAGCTATCGGTGCAGGTGTTTTGTTCCTTCCCATCAATGCCGGTATTGGTGGTTTGATTCCTCTTATTATCATGGCAATACTTGCTCTTCCCATGACATTTTTTGCTCACCGTGGGATGTGTCGTTTTGTTCTATCCGGTAAAAGCAGCGGTGAAGATATCACCGGCGTAGTAGAAGAACACTTTGGTAAAGTTGCCGGTTTCTTGATAACCATTCTTTACTTTTTTGCAATTTTCCCAATTTTGTTGGTTTACAGTGTTGCGCTGACAAATACGGTAGACAGCTTTATCACCCATCAGCTTCAAATGGAGGCTCCTCCACGCGCACTGTTGGCTTTGGTGCTGCTTCTTGGTGTAATGAGCATTATCCGTTTAGGTGAGAAATTCATCGTTAAAGCGATGAGCGTGCTGGTATTCCCATTCGTTACCGTTTTGATGCTGTTGGCCCTGTATTTGATCCCTCACTGGAACACCGCTATCTTTGACACTTTGTCACTGAGTAACGCCACATCTTCTGTAGGCAGCACAGGCTTGCTGTTCACTTTGTGGTTGGCAATTCCAGTCATGGTTTTCTCCTTTAATCACTCACCAATCATCTCTGCATTTGCAGTAGCAAAACGCGAAGAATATGGCGAGCATGCTGAGAAAAAATGTTCACGCATTTTAGCTTATGCCCACATCATGATGGTTCTGACCGTAATGTTTTTTGTTTTCAGCTGTGTACTTAGCCTGTCACCTGAAAATCTGGCGGAAGCAAAAGCCCAGAACATTACCATTTTGTCCTACCTGGCTAACCATTTCCGTGTACCAGCGATTGAGTATGTAGCTCCGTTTATTGCTTTCATTGCCATTACTAAATCATTCCTTGGCCACTATCTTGGTGCGCGCGAAGGCTTCAACGGCATTGTGAACAAGACTCTGAGCTCTCGAGGCAAAACTATTCAGCATAAAACGCTGAATCGAATCACCACTCTCTTTATGTTAGTAAGTACCTGGATTGTTGCGACTCTGAACCCAGGCATCCTGAGCATCATCGAAACGTTGGGTGGGCCAGTTATTGCCATGATCCTGTTTATCATGCCAATGTACGCCATTAAAAAGATCCCGGCCATGCAGAAATATTCTGGTAAACCAAGCAACATTTTTGTAGTGATTATGGGAAGCATCGCAATTTCTGCTGCGGTTTACTCCCTGCTCTAATTTCAAATTTGGGGCAACATTTTATACTGTTTGCCTCATGAAAAAATGCCAGCCACTGATAAAGTTGGCTGGCATTTTTCTGTTCATGATCTTTTTGCATCTTACCCGTTTTATACCGCTTCTATATAGCTAAAGACCATTCTTGCTACTATACGCAATGAATTTCAAG
>NZ_VCDN01000034.1:0-3150 GCF_033949405.1 Xenorhabdus santafensis
ACTCTTAATCAACCCGTCCGGGGTTCGAGCCCCCGACGACCCACCAAATTTATCAAGGGCTTGCGTTAATTTCGTGAGCCCTTTGATTTTTCTAGGATTCTTATAGGATACCTTAAGGAAGTAGTAGGAAGTATCATAGGTTAGTTTTATTGCTAAAATATAGTTAGCTATTCTTCCCATATTTCCCCAATAGCGCACCTCACCATACCCAATAACTCACTGTGATTAATGAAATAAGGTGACTATTTCCTCGATGTTTTCCGATATTAAAATAATTATTTTACTGGATTATTACGAGCATTACGCTCAATAAGCTGACCGGTCATATCAAAATAACGGCTAGGCCAGATTTCAGAGGGGTGTATTTCGAGATAGTTGGCAATAATCCATTCGCCTTTAGGCCACGGACGAGAAAGTGTATTCGCTAATGTCGATGAACTGAGGCCGGATTCACGGGAGACAGCCGCTAAGGTTGTACCACGCTTACGTAATGCAGCAATAATATCGGCTTGATGCCAGTCATTTCTAACGTTGTTCATTCCTGCTACCCCTTCCATAATTGGGAAAATTGATGGTGGCGATTCAGACAGGGTTCTCACAACTGGGAGCTATCTTCCAGCGAGGCCGAAGCCTCCCCCGCCTGAATCGCCATTGAAAGGGCGATAGCAGACACACTGGTAGAAATTTCCTACCAGTGGATAGCTCTTTACAAGGGTGAGAATCCTTGACCATTGGATTTTGCCAATGGCGGGAGTACTTTAACGAATTGTTTTATCAGGTTCAATAAGCGAATCAGTAAAACCGCTTAACTTTTTGCGTTATATCCTATTGAACGCTTTAGGTCACTGTTGTTGTTCACTCAAGGTAAAGGTCGAAGTTCATCAAAAATACGACATGTAGGATAATACACTTGACTGCTCCGGCCTTGTGAAAGGAGGTGTGATTAATACAGCTTATTGTTTGACGTCCGTGTCTAATATGGTTACATACCCTGTTATCACGTAGGTTGTTCCGGCCAGACGATATCCGGTGCAATAGAACAATCTACTCTATTAAGTAATACCCTGTATTTACGCCATTCGGTTAATGCGGATTTTTCTGTATCTGTAGCAATACCCAGATCTACTGCATCTTGATTGATACTAATTTTTTCACTAGCTTCTCTCAATAACTCCTGTTTTTGAAATTCAGCATGTTTTTTAAATTCATCTGCTGTTAATGGCTGCGACGGAGGAAGTGTTCCCCATGTGGGCAGCCCGTCATTTCCAATTATTCGAGTTTTGCCTATTGGTGGTGTGGCAGTATATTTTTTGAAAACTGATTCATCAACATCAATGCCATCATCTGGCCATAAATTCGAGTTGATATAATCTTGTTTCAGAGCATATGGATAGAACAAATTATCTGAATACCTATACATATAAAATGCTCCATATCAATAGCCAATAGCCAACCACATAACAACTTGTGATTCTGGTATATCTGGAATACCTTGGCGAAACATTGGAATTGTCATTTTTTTATTATCAATCATATCTATTGCAACATTAGGTAGATATGATGCTTGATAAGCAAGACCATAGAGAGTAGCAAAAACACATTGTGGCATTCCGGTAAACGGAATAGGGAACTGTACATCAGCATAAAAAAAACCAGGATTGTCCCTTGAAAAATTAGCCCTTCCATATTGGATAATTCTACCATCAGGCATTTTGAACCAATTAGATCCTGACGTGAAAAATGACATATCAGGTATTTGATTTGGTCCATTTCCTATGGTTCTGTAAACCGACTCTGATAAACCAAGATTATCAACAAACGCCTTTTTATCAGGGATATCTTCCCCGTTCTTTCTCTTCTCTAAATAAAGATCTGAGTTGTTGTTAAGGGCGTTTTGATTAGCGGTACTCGCTAAATCATAGGCTTTTTTAACAGCTTTAGAGGTTGCGGCAGTTAAGTCACTGTCACTATCTGTTTCATTACTTAAAGTAACGAATCCGGGTTCTACATGAGTTGCGTAGGGATGATTACGACTTTTGGCATGTTCTTCTATTTTTTCTTTGACATATTCTGGCGTTGCAACGATAACCAGATTGCTATCGTCTGAAACAGGTGCATCAGGCTTTTTATCTTGCATAGTAATTCCCTCATTTAATCAACAATACACATTGCTAAGTAACATGAAGGCGGTGGGATACTTCTCCGCCTGTGAACATCAATAAATGGTTCATCAATATTGGAGAGTACAGATTGACTAATATTTAATAGGTAGCATGTTTTGTTGGCAGAATGACATAAAATGACAAATGGGGAATTAATAAAATATATCTGATGACTGATAAAATTTAGTGGAGTAAAGGCGAGATTTATCACCTTTTAATGCTTTGATTTTATGGTTCTCTACCCTGATAGAAAGTTAATTAAAATCAATAAATCAGCTAAATTCCCTCAAAGTTATTTAATCGTTGTTGCTGTTCTTCACTCAAATTAAACGCAAACTCTTCATGCTCAATTTGCCATGTACCAAAACTCATCAGGAACGCAATTGCGGGGTCGATTTTGTTCGCGGATTTCTTCTTATTTGGCTTGATATTGGCGTTCGCGTCGGTTTCCATCACCACATTGGACATTGCCCACGCGAGCACCGGATCGCTGTTGTGACATATGACTTTGCGGTTAACGAATACCTCAGCCGATTTCGCCACGGGGCTAAAGCGCATATAGGTTTGCGGGAACGGCTCAACATCCAGCCCTGCGCCTTGTAATTGGGTACGTAGATGCGTGGCATTCCATGTATCAAAGCCCACCAATTTGATATCAAACTGCTGGCTGTCGTTGAGAATATCATCACGGATACGGTCATAATCAATGCAGTCGCCTGCGGTGGTGCGTATCCAGCCTGCTTGTGTCCATTGGCGATAGATAGCCCGATTCTTGTTGGCGGGGTTTTGTAACTGCGCTTCGGGCAAGTAATGACGGGTCAGTAATAACAATTCATTATCCACGGGGAACGTGTAACAGAGGCTAGTGATATCGCCCGTTGAAGATAAATCCAGTCCGGCGTAACACTCCAGCCCTTTGAGATCGTTTTCATCATAATCTTGTTGGCAGGCTTTCCATGCACCTTCTCCCATCCACGGGGTTTCACCC
>NZ_VCDN01000035.1:0-2825 GCF_033949405.1 Xenorhabdus santafensis
TACTATGAATAAATCACAATCATCCGAACATAATGCATCTGGCTTCTTATCTTGCATAGTAATTCCCTCATTTAATCAACAATACACATTGCTAAATAACATGAAGGCGGTGGGAGACTACTCCGCCGGTGAACAACAATAAAATTGGCTCATCAATACTGGAGAGTGCTGTTTGATTACTTTTTGATGGGTAGCATATTTTAATGGTAGGATGACAGAAAATGACAATCGGTGAATTACTAAAATTTGTTTGTTTAATGATAAAATTTGGTCATGACTCCAAAGCGTTATAATGATATGTGAATTTTTAGACCTCAACTGACAGTTTTATGTATATTTAACAGGTGCTAGTTGAGGTTAATATGAACAAGAAAGAAGAACAGGAAGTTAGAAGAAAACTCAAAATATTAGCTCATGCTAAAGAAGGTAATAACGTCAGTAAAACATGCCGATATTGGGGAATATCCCGGGATACTTTTTACCGCTGGAAAAAAGATTATGCGGCTAAAGGGGAAAAAGGGTTAATTAATAGCAAGCCCTGCCCGGAAAATCCAGCTATCCACGTTGCCTCTATCATTGAAGAGAAAATCTTATATCTACGCAAAAATTATCATTTTGGGAGTGCAAAAATAGCGTGGTATTTGGCTCGATATCATGACCTGAAAGTTTCTTTGTCAGGCGTTTACAGTGTTCTGTGCCGTCATGGCCTTAACCGGCTTCCTCAAAATCTCAGAAAGCGTCAGGTAAAATCGATTAAACGGTACGAAAAGAGAATCCCAGGGCACCATGTTCAGGTTGATGTCAAGTTCTTGAATTTCAAAAATGAAAATGGAAATAAAGTACGCAGATACCAGTATACAGCCATTGATGATGCTACGCGTATTAGGGCACTGAAAGTTTATGAAAAACATAATCAGGCTTGTGCCATTGATTTTATTGATTATGTCGTAGAGAAATTCCCTTTCAGAATCAAGATGATCCGCACAGATAATGGGCATGAATTCCAGTCCAAATTCCATTGGCATTGTGAAGACCTGGGGCTTGAACATGTGTACATCAAACCAGCCAGCCCCAATCTGAATGGGAAAGTTGAACGTTCTCATCTAACCGATAAACAAGAATTTTACCAAATACTGGATTATAAAGGAGACGTAGATTTAGAGGCCAAGTTGGCAGAATGAGGGCGTTCAGTATTCTGTGTCACGATAATTTAGCCATTTATAACGTTATCACATTACCCAGACGCCCTTCAAAGTAAATACACAGCTGAGACAGCGTCAGGTTCCAGCTTTGGATTGGCATCGTCCACTTTTCCTGGGCATTGAGAAGCCCTAGATAAAGCAGTTTGAGCAAGCTGTTTTCATTCGGGAAGGCACCTTTTGTTTTCGTCAGTTTTCTGAACTGACGGTGTACCGACTCGATAGCGTTTGTCGTGTAAATCACTTTGCGAATAGCCGCCGGGTAGCGGAAGTAAGCCGACAGATTGCTCCATTTACGACGCCAGCTCTGGATGACAACCGGATAGTGTTGACCCCATTTCATGTCCAATTCGTCCAGTGCACTTTCTGCCGCTTCCTTTGAGACCGCCCGATAGACCGGCTTCAGGTCAGCCATGAAAGCCTTGTGGTGCTTTGAGGCCACATACTTGAGCGAGTTGCGGATTTGGTGAATGATGCACAACTGAACCTCGGTATGTGGGTAAATGCTGTTGATCGCTTCCGGGAAGCCCGTCAGCCCATCAATGCAGGCAATAAGAATATCTTTCAGCCCACGATTTTGCAGGTCAGTCAGCACGGATAACCAAAAGTTAGCGCCTTCACTGTCAGAGAGATAAAGCCCCAGAACGTCTTTTTTGCCTTCAAGATTGAGTGCCAATACGGTATAGACCGCTTTACTCACATAGCGCCCCTCCTCACGGATCTTGTAGTGGATGGCATCCAGCCAGACGAAGGGGTAAACAGCGACCACTGGTTCCCCTTTACCAAACAATTCTATAGCACCGTCTGACCATATCACCCATGCACCATATACATTACTGCCCCGCTCAATCACAAATTGAGCATTACCCAACCCTATATTCTTCACAAATGCCGATTTATCCGGGATATCGGCCCCGTTCTGGTCTTTAGCCAGCCGTGTATTGGCATTAGTGTTTGCTTTATCAGCCTTTTGGTTTGCTGTATTTGCCGCAGTAGACACTGCTTTAACCGCCTTAGACGTTGCCGCAGTCATTTCGCTATTACTGTCAGTATCATTGCTCAGAGTAACAAGTCCTCTATCGGTCAGTGTTGCATAAGGATGATTGCGGCTTGCAGCGTGTTCTTCAATCTTTTTATCGACAGTGTCTTTTACATATTTTCGGCTAGGTACTATGAATAAATCACAATCATCCGAACACAATGCATCTGGCTTCTTATCTGGTATAGTAATTCCCTCATTTAATCAACAATACAATTGCTAAGTAACATGAAGGCGGTGGGATACTACTCTGCCTGTGAACAACAATAAAATTGGTTCATTAATACTGCTTGGATTCGACTAATAAGTGCAATTTCTGAGAAAGGCGGTCAGTTGCTATAGTAGGCATCTTTCTCGCCAAAGGAAAATGCGCTATGACCTATACACAACTGACCGAAATAGAAAGATATCAGATTTTCAGTCTAAAAGAAGCGGGTTTTACACAACGTTTTATTGCAACTTCACTCAGCCGTGCCCCATCAACGATTAGTCGGGAACTGAGGAGAAATCGGGAAGAGCAGAAATACTGCCCCAAGCAGGCGCAGTTTAAGGCATCAGAACGCCGCCGTTCTGCCGCAAAAGCAGTT